>CAYZZO010000033.1:0-5808 GCA_964483075.1 uncultured Candidatus Saccharibacteria bacterium
CTCCCATTCTGACCGGCTTGGGCGTCGCCGGTCTTGCCGTGGGCATGGCGGCGAAAAGCGTTATCTCTGATTTTATTGCCGGCGTCTTTATTATCCTGGAGGGTCAGTATTATGTGGGGGATAAGGTAAAAATTGCCGGCGTTGAGGGAGAGGTAAAAGAAATAACTCTAAGAAGAACAGTTGTAAAAGATAATACAGGTTTAGTCCATTTAATTCCCAATGGTCAAATAAAAACAGTGGCAAAAAAGGTTGAAAATTGAAAATAATTTTTTAACCCGCAAACCCGACCGGCAACGGCTTTACTTGATTTTCTTTTTTAAGATTTTTAGAAACACTTTTTCGTAATTTTCAACCATTTTCTCAACGGTAAAGTTTTCTTCCACCCACTTTCTGCAATCTTCTCTTTTTATTTTGTCAATGTTTTTTACTGCTTCTACGAACCCGTCAATGTTCACTTTCCCATCTTTTGTGTAGGGTTCAACTATGTATCCCGTTTTCCCATCTTTGACCACTTCCGGCACCGAACCCCTTCTGAAGGCTATCACCGGCGTTCCGCAAGCCATTGCTTCAATCATCACCAGCCCAAACGGTTCTTCCCACAAAATAGGAAAGAGGAGCGCTTTAGCGTTTTTGTAGACAGATGGTATTTCAGGATAAGGCACGAACCCTTTATATTCAATTTTCTCTTTCAATTTGGACTTTATTTCTTTTCGCCAATAAGAATCCTCCGTATGTCTTCCCACAATTACTAATTTCTTCTTTACTCTCTTTGCTACTTTTATTGCAATATGCACCCCCTTTTTCGGAAGAATCCGTCCGCAATATAAAAGAAAATCTTTTGGTTTTGGGTTAAAGGGGAACTTTTCTATTTTAATTCCATGATAGACGACATCGCTAAATAGATCTGGGGCAGATTTTCTTTGCGAGTTACTAATAGCAACAAAATGTATCTGGTGATATCTTTTTTTGTACTCCCTAAGATAAATCCTGCTTTCATCCACGGGCCCATTTATTACAAAGACGCTATCTACGGGAGAAAGAGCGGCAAACGGCAGAATTTTCTTTCCTTCAATCCAAAGGATATCAAATTTTGTTTCCATTGTTGCTTTCACTAATTTCACAGCCGCCAGAAATTCATAGAATTGATTTATTTCTCTTCTATGTATCATTTCTTCCAGAAAATTCTCTTTCTTTATTTCGATTACTTGTTTATAGATATGAGATAGTCTCTTGTTCCTTGCTATAGATATAATACCGTCTGAGACCAATTTTGCATTTGTTTTGGAGTCCGAAGATGCAAACAGTGTAACATTATGTCCTCGCCTTACTAATTCATTCGTAACAAAATAGGTAAGCCATAGCGGAGCATGAATATCTTTCATTCTCATAGACGGAGGCGTGGAGAATTCTACGCTGCAAAAAACGCCTATCTTTAGTTTTTTATCGTTTTTCATAATCTAAATAATTTCTCTTTTTTTGAAGGTTGATAATTGTTGAAAATGCATTTTTCTCTCCCGGTTTGAATATCCTTTCTTGCGATTTTTTTATTTCTGTTATAACCTTTTTGTCAGTTAGCATTATGTCTATCTCATTTTTGAGATATGTCCACGGAAGATTACGAAAAACTGCCTTGCAAGCGTTTAATCTTTCAAAGGTTTTTATCTCGTAAAAAGAAGTATGGTGTTTTCCAGAATGATATTTTCCTTTTGGGGGGATATTAGAGATAACTGGAACTTGGTTGGCAATAGCTTGGAATAGAGTAATTAATCCTTGATGTAATATTGCTAAATCAGAACTTGCCAGTGCTTTAGTAAAATTGTCAGGAACGGATAAAAAATCTTTTGCGAAAATAGCCCAAGGTCTTTTCTTTTCTTCTTGAGCAGTATAAACAACCTTAAACTTATAGCCCTTTTTGTAAAGAAAGTCCAAAGACTTGAAAATTTTTCGTAGAATTGAACCCCGATAACTTATTTCACTTCCTGTGTAGACAAATATCATCTTCTCTCTTTTCTTAACTAAGAATTTTTTTCTTATTTTCTCTTTTTCTGTCTCAGAGATTTTTTTTGAAGGTATAAATCCCGCTGGTATAATTTTTCTTAGGTATCTTTTTTCAATTTCATAATATCCTCCATATTGTTTCAGCCCTTTCTTAAAAACCTCCTCGGGAAAGGTAACTAAAAATTTATCAATCCAGGAAGGCATTTTAACGTCTGGATACTGACCGAATAACCAATTAGAGTCCAGAGAAATGATTAATGGTTTTCTTTTGGGCGCTCTTTTTATAAATCCCCAAGAATATGCCTTTGAGTTGCAGAGGATTAGAACATCGGGATTTTCAAGCTCAATTATCCGCATTATTTTTTCAGCATTATAACCTTCATCAACTCCTTTGGTTACTCTTTTCGGCTTAGAACCAATGGCTATAATTTTCTTAAAGCCCTGTTTTTGTGCCCAAAGAGCAGAAGAAAGATTGTCTATTACAAAAGTGCAATCAACTCCTTTCTTGAACGCATATTGAGCCAGAGAAACTGCCTGAGAAGTTTCTCCGGGTCCAATACAGAAAAACGTAAATTTAACTTTTTTATTTGCCACGAATATTATATTTAAAATTTTTATCAACAATCTCGATTTTCTTTTTGTACTTTGAGAGTATTTCCTTAAAATAATCGTAGGTTTCTTTCCCTACTACAATGCATTTTTCTGTATTTTCTAAGAGATATTTCAAGTTCTCAAATAGGGGCTCGAGCCAAGAAATAGTTTTCAAAAATCCATGCAGGCTATCAAATCCAAAGTCATAAATTAAAGAAGATTGATAATGCAGTGTGTCTTTTTTCGGTGTTGGGTCATATTCTAGTAACCTTCGGTTAAAAACATTGGTGAAGAAAGGCATTGAAATATAAATAGGCAGGGCAAAGGGATATTTTCTTAAGAGTTTTTTAGCTTCTTCCGTTTCTTGTCTTTTGTCCAAGGTTAAAATTAAAATCTTTGAAAATTTTTTAGGATGAAATTTAGTTGCCCTAATTAAATCCGCTGTAATTTTAGCTCCATTTGTTTTTTCCCTGTGCAGCGATTTTATTTTTTTAATTATTCCTGAACGATATCTTTTTGACAAAAGTAATTTTTCAATTTTCTTATAGGGATTTACAGAAAAAGTTTTTGATATTGGAACTACTTCTAAAATTTTCTTATCTAACCATTCTTGTTTAAAACCAGAAGTTCCTTTTCCCTGAACTATCTTTCCTTTTTTTACCCAAATACTCGGTTCTCCAATTGCTACTGTCGGGATTCCAATCGCTAAGCTTTCAATTATCTGTAGGTAGCCAGCTTTACAAATTACTAAGTCAGAAGCTTTAAGGTAGCGACTTAAATTTTTTGATTGCAGAGGAGGAATAATGATGAAATTTTTTCTTTTTCTGATACTTTTTGTTTGAGATATCACTATGAACAGAAAATTCCTTGACGAGAAATGATTGGCAATCTTTATAATGCTTTGGTAGATATAAGGACTATATCCAATTCCAAGGATGATTTTTTCGGGTCTTGTTTTGACCTTAAATTTTTTTAATATTTTTTCTTGGAGTTCTTCCTTTGATTCGGATGGAAAATCAATAAACGGAGGAACTATTGTTGCCCCGTCTTTTGTTTTTGATTTTAAGAAATTCAGGCCAGTAAAAATTGATTTATCGCAAGAATTTACCAAATTCTTATATACTAATTCTTTGGGTTGACTCTTGCGGTAAATGTTTTCTATGACTACTGTCGTGATTTTCTCTTTAATCGCTTTAATAAAGAGAGAAATTTGGAATGCCCTGTTAGTTGGTAAGTCGCAAAATACGATTGTCTTGGTATTTCTCGGAAGATTAATCTGGGACGGCAGCAGAAACTGATTAAAATTGTAATTCTTGTATTTATATCCTTGCCTTTTAATCCATTTACTATCTCCTCCATTTAAAAAGAGAACCTCTTTTTTCAAGAAGTATTTAGCAATTTTTAATCCACGTGATTGAACTCCCTTCATTTCTTCTCTTGCGTAAGTAACGAAAAGATACATAATCTAATTTTAAATTTCTAATAGCTGTTTACAAATATTTTCGTATTTATCAACCATCTTCTCGGTACTGAAGTATTTCTCTGTCCTTCTTCTGCATTTCTCTCTGGGAATTTTGTCTATATTTTTGATTGCTTTCGCCATTTCCTGAACATTTTTTACGATAAATCCGGTTTCTTTATTTTTTACTACTTCGCGAGTCGCGCCATTGGGATAAGCAATAACCGGAGTTCCTGAAGCCATTGCTTCTATCATCACTAATCCAAACGGCTCTTGCCATTTTATTGGAAAAAGTAATGCTTTAGCATATTTGATCAGGTTAGTTTTTCTTTTATCTGAAACTTCACCGACATATTTAATTTGTTTTCCATCAATTAGAGGGACGATTTTATTTGAAAAATACGGTTCTCTTTTTTTGCCTCCCGCTAAAATTAATTTGACTTTTGCTCTCTTTGCCGCCAATATCGCATCTTTTGGATTTTTATGTTCGCCTAATGCCCCCATAAACAAGAAATAATCCTTTGGTTTTTCGCAAAACTCGCATTCCGAGAGATTTACCCCATTGTAAACAGTTCCTAAATAATTAATCTTTGGAAATCCTTTTCTTTGAGAATTTGAAATAGTAATGACGTTTGGTTTTTTATAAGAAGAAAGGACATCGGCGAGTTCTTTGAAAATAGGCAGGTGTAAGATACTCGCTATTGGAGTTTTTATGAAGTAAGACAAGGGCAAAAAAAGATAACCCCCTCGCGTATGGTTAAAAATAACATCAAATTCTCCTTCTCTTTTTATAATTTCTCTCATTACCCTGGCTATGTAAGCGCTTTCAATCCTGAGGGGACGGGAGGATTCTATGTAAGTGGTGTCTATTTTTCTTTCCGAAATTGTTTTTTTAAAAATCCGGATAAATTTTGCCGGGCCATTATATCTTCCGGCGCCAAAAAGAGTTACATTGTAACCTCTTTCAGCAAACCCCTCTATCATTTCTTGAACAATTCTTTCAGTTCCTCCCTGCCCTTTCGGAGGTACAGTGGTAAATGGCGGCGCTATAATTGCAATACTCAATTGTTTTTTGTTCATCTTTTTGTTTTTGAGTTGGTTTTTCTATTTGCTTTCTTGCCGTTCCCGTTTGTATATGCCTCTTGGTAAATTCTTATATATTTTTGAGCGGTTTTCTCCCAAGGAAACTTTTTCTCTACAATTTCTCTCGCTGTTTCTCCCATTTTCTTTCTTATTTCATCGTTTTCTAATAATTTGTTGCAGGACTCGGCTATTTGCCGGCTGCTTCTTGGCCTAATTAAAAATCCGTTTACTCCGTTTTTTACCGCCAAAGGGATACCGCCTTTTCTTGTGGCGATTACCGGAGTTCTAGCGGCCATCGCCTCTAAAATTACAAGTCCCAGCGGTTCGTCCCAGACCGAAGGGGCGATAAAGACATCGGCTCGGTAATAAAATTCCTCCAGCTCCTCTTCTTTTTCATCTCCCATATAACCGAGAAAATGAACATTGCTTAATTTTAATTTATAAACTAAATCTTCCAGGTTTTTTCTCTCCGGTCCGTCTCCAATTATATAGATGTCGCCCTTGATGTTCTGAGCCGCTTTTATAAGATAAAATACGCCTTTTTGGGGGGTAAGTTTGCCGGAAAATAAAACAACTTTTTTGTTAGTTAATGTATATTTTTCATTAATGATTTTTAATTTTTTGTCAGCCGGGAAATCCTCAAAATGAATGCCTCTGGGGATAATTCTTGTTTTATA
>CAYZZO010000034.1:0-5570 GCA_964483075.1 uncultured Candidatus Saccharibacteria bacterium
TATCTTTAATCGATGGTTCCTGAACATAAACTGGTTGAAATCTTCTCTCTAAGGCAGCATCTTTTTCAATATATTTTTGATATTCCTTTAAAGTAGTTGCTCCGATCGCTTTAAGCTCTCCTCTAGCCAAAGCTGGCTTTAAGAGATTAGAGGCGTCAATTGCTCCCTCAGCAGCCCCTGCTCCAACTAACGTATGAAGCTCATCAATAAAAACAATATATCTTCCGCTAGCACGATTAATTTCTTTAAGTAGGGCTCTCATTCTATCTTCAAACTCCCCCCTATACTTGGTGCCAGCAATTAGAGACCCTAAATCTAAACCTATAACTTCTTTGTCTCTTAAGCTCTCCGGAACGTCTCCTTTGACTATCCTTTGCGCCAACCCCTCAACGATAGCTGTCTTTCCTACCCCTGCTTCCCCGATTAAAACAGGATTGTTCTTTGTCTTCCTTGAAATAACTTGCATTAATCGCCTGATTTCGTCTTCCCTGCCAATTACCGGATCAAGCTTCCCCTGACGAGCTAAAGTGGTTAAATTTCTTGTATATTTCTCGATAACCTGATATTTTGATTCTGGCTCAGGATCGGTAATTCTTGTTCCTCCTCTGAGATCTGCTAGATTTTTTAGAACCGTATCGTAATTTAATTTCCCAACCTCTAAAGAGGCGGTACCTCCGCCAGTTTTCAGAAAGACCGCTTTATCTAAAACTTCCTTTGCTCTCGTCTCAGTGCTTAAAAGAGCTAGAAATAAATGCTCGACTGAAACAAATTCGTCTCCCATTTTTATCGACTCTTGGCGCGCTGATTCTAAAATCTTTGCCATATCTTGAGTTAAATAAAACTGGCCGAAACTTTGAGGGACAGCAATAGTTGGAATTGAATTCAAAGCGTTCTTTGTTTTCTTTTTTAAACTTTCTATGTCAACCCCTAATTTTCTAAGTAAAGTCAAAACAATACTCTCTTCCTGGGACAACAAAGCTAAAAGAAGGTGCAAAGCGTCTATCTGCTGTTGTCCTCTTTCGGTCGCAATAGATTGGGCTGACAAAATCGCTTCTTGAGTTTTACGTGTAAAATTAGAACCGTTCATAATTATAAAAAATTACGAATTATGATTTTTTAAACAGAACAAGTTTTGTTAATATGGATAAAATTAATTATAATTCAATTCAAGATTAACTCTAAATATGGCCCTTAATTTTTAATTCTTAATCTATGTATTTCACTCGCTTCTTTTTCCAAGGATAACTTCTACGGTTATTTCCTTTCCAGCTCTCAAAACTTTTAGACTAACCTTATCGCCTGGATTGTATTTAGTTATAATTTTTGACAAGCTGTTCTTAACAGTAATTTTTTCGTTATTAATTTCTAAAATAACGTCTCCTTCCTTCAAGCCTGCTTTCTCAGCCGCTGAACCAGGTGTAATAGCTGGTTCATTCTTATCTCCGCCTGTAATCAAAGCGCCATAATCTACTGACAGGTTTTTACTTTTTTTAACTTCGCTGTTAACTAAAACGTAACGAACCCCTAAAAATGGATAAATAATTTTACCCGAAGTCCTCACTTGTTCAATATCTCTCTTTGCTTTATTGATAGGAACGGTAAACCCAATACTCTGCGCCTCTAGAGCCATTGCTGTATTCACTCCAATAACCTCCCCTTTAAGATTTAAAAGAGGGCCACCAGAATTACCCCTATTGATAGCAGCATCTGTTTGAATAACATCTTCAAGCGTCTCTACAAAATCCCCGCCAGAAGCGGTAATTCTCCTGCCAAGTCCCGAAACAACTCCCACCGAAACCGTATTGCGAAATTCCCCTAAGGCATTTCCTATGGCAATTACGGTTTGTCCGATTTGCAGATTACTGGAATCACCAAGCGTCACTGTTGGAAACGGTTTTAAAACAATCTTGCCTTCGCCGTCTGTTGTTTTTTCTTGTTCAATCTTTATCATCGCGAGATCTTGAACAGGGTCTTTTGCCAAAACTTTTGCTGAAAATCTCCGGCCATCTTTAGTTAAAACCGTATATTCCGCCTTTTCGTCTAAAACAACATGTTTATTTGTTAAAACTAGGCCATCTTTAGAAACTATAAAACCGGTCCCTCCTCCTATCTCTTTCTTTTGAGTGCCTTTTTGGCGATATTTTGGAATCTTCAATTCTGGCATAGGACCAAAAAATTCTTCATATCCTTTGAAAGGGTTTTCATAATATTTTTCATAAACAGGCATATCCTTAGAAATGATAATGTTGACTACTGCCGGCGAAACCTTCTTTACGGCCTTAATAACCAATTGTTCCTGCAAGGTCTGAGGAGTGTACTTCACAGCTTCGCTGTTTTCTGCCGAAAGCGGTAAATTACTTGTTTTATTCAAATAATCTTTAATTTGAAAATAAAAAAATCCGCTAGCAATAGAACCTGCCAGAAAACCGAAAAAAATGGAAATGGAAATCGTTGCCACAACAAAGCGGGAGCTATTCTTGTTGGCATTTGAGGGCCTGAAAAGACCTTTTAATTTTGGTGTTTTAAGTTCTGGTAGATCGTACATAGTATTATTGATTAGGAAGCAAGATAAGAGCTATAACCATGCTTTCTTTATTTATTTTATTTATTTTTAGCCTTTCTTCCCCATTTTAATCCAATAAAATATTTATTGTAAAGAGTGGAAAAAGATTTTTTCTCTTTTAAATCTTTTTTATTATAATGATTGAATTCATATTTAAAAATATTCGACCTAATCGGCCCGATAAAAATACTGTAAAGCTCCGAGAGCAAGTCCATTAGGCTGGTTTTCAGCCATCCGTCTTTATTGAACCTCCTTGTTGAAAAAAATATTTTTACAGATCTAAAAACGCCGAATTTCCCTAATTTTTTCGCCCTTCTTGCCAGATTATTGTCTTCTCCCACCTTAATGCTCTCGTCAAATCCGTTTAATTTGTTAAAAAAATCTTTCTTGATTAAAATTCCCATAGCCGCATGAGGTAAGACTTTTTCTAAAAGAATAATGGGAAAATTATAAAAGAGAGTGAAAAAAAGACTTGATATTTTGTTTCCTTCAGACGGAAATAAACAAAAGGTGGCCATATCGAGCTTTCTTTGCCTGAATTCTTTTAAGGCTCCACTAAAAGTTTTTCTAGGAAGGATAATATCGGCGTCTAAAAATAAAAACAAATCCCCCTTCGCAGCTTTTGCCCCATTATTCCGACCCTTGGCTGGTAGGCCGCCTTTTACGATTTTACAGTTATATTTTTTAGCAATCTCCAATGTTTTATCTTCCGAGCCAGCATCGGAAACAATAATTTCGCAATCGTTAATATCCTGTTTTTTAATGGATTCCAACAATAACGGCAAATACTTTTCTTCGTTTAGAGTTGGAATGATAATAGAAATCATAGTCTAAAAACACAACGTTTTAAAGAATAAGCTATTTTAAATTCATTTTAACTTTTTTTTTGAGAAAATAAAAGAGCAAAAAACCCCTAAACAAATTGCTTTTTATAACGCGATTTATATAGGGGATTAATATTTAATTTTCAGAGATTATCTTTTTCAGCCTTTTGTAAAGATCAGGCAAACAGCTAAGCTGCTTTGCGTCGTAAAAAAAGAATAATTTATGTAAAAAATTTTTTTTTCTGCGACACCATTTCTTTATTTCTTCCTTAATCTCTTCATTTTCAATCCGAGAAAAAATAAAGAAAGCGACAAAGTAAAAGGTAGGTGTGTTAGGGATATGGGTTTTACTCATTGCCCCACAAGTTGAAAAAATAAAATTTATCCAATCCGACGCTTTCTGTTCTATCAAGGTGCCACGATAATAGACGGTTTCAGTGTCACAAAGAACGATCTCTCCGTTGACGGTCCGAATCATATTATGGACAATCAGTTCACCCCAAACAATACCCCTCGAGTGTATTCTATTGATAAGGTCTGTCGCATTTTTTATTATCTTTATTTTCTCTAGAAAGGAATATTTTCCGATCCGTCCAGAAAAAATATCAAATAAATTCTCATTCTCAATATAGGGCATTGCTACTACGCTCAAAACGTTGATAGGAATAACAGGAATAAAAGAGTTGCTTATAAAAGTTTCTTTCCACTTTTTCGGATTCATTATTTTCAAGGAATATTTTTCTGTCGCCCATTTCCCAATCCCGTCAAGAATACGATGGATAATAGATAGCGGATAAAAATAAACTAAATACACCCATTTGCCTGTTGATAATTTAAAAACTTTAGTGATTGTGGAAAAATTTCTTATTTTCGACTCAGGATTCCGGCTTGCCACTTTATTTCCTTTGACAAGGGCAGGTAATTTGAAAAAATTTTTCTTCTTAAATTTTCTTGCCAACTTTTCTATTTCTGCTATCTCTTCCTTACTATAACTACATTCATTCATTTCAATCCTCCTTCTGTTTTTAATTTTTCAATTATTTTATTGTTAAAGACCTATTTGCTTAAATTATAACATAAAAATATTGAATGTCAATAAGTAACAGCGGTAAATTTCTCGAAACAGAAACCGCCTAAAAATCTTTTACTGTTACTTGGCAAGTTAATTTAAAATTTTCTTTGCTTCATTCCAAATTGCCGGCTCATTTTGTTCTGTTTTTAGCCAATACCACCATTCGACGCCCCATAAATAGAATTTATTAATCCCTGTTTTTTTAGCGAATTCAATATTCTTTTTAAATTGCTTTAAATCCATTGTTTTTTTCTGTTCTTTTAATGAAATATCGTATAAAAGTCTCGGTCCCCAAGGTTCTGCTTGAAGTTCAACGCAAATTACTTTCTTTCCGAAGATACTCTTTATTAATTCAGCTTTTCTGTCATAAAAAATCGGGGGGAAAGGATAAATGAGATAAGAATTTATTTCCTTAAACCAAACTTTTCTATATATCGTCGTTCCAATTATATCGGCGTATTTCGCCGCATGGAACCATGAAGTAAATTCCCCGCTTTCTGATATTATTATAGGCCTCCCAGGATCAAGTTTTTTTACCAAATTAACTTCTTTTTTAAAGAGATTCTCGTTAAACTTCGGACATTCTCCGAAGTGGAAAAATGGCTCATTCTCTACTTGCCAAGCCCAAATTGCTGAAGAGTTTTTATATCTGTTTACGACTTTCCTGATATATTCTAATAATTTTTCTCCTTCCATCTCCGGTCCTTGATTCTTTACCCAATCAGGTTCGTGGCATTCCGGCCACCTAAGAGTTTTCATCCCTACCACTAAAATAAGTCTCACTTTCGCTTTCTCTGCTTGATTAATTTGCCAGTCTAAATCGTCGAAATTATATTTCTCATTTTCAGGTTCAATTAAATTCCAATCAACGGAAATTTTAAGATTTTTTGCTCTTAAATCCTCTAAAATGGCAGAATAAGTTTTTTTCCAGTCTAATCCCAAGTTTTGGGTATGCGCCTGGGAAAAATTTACCCCCCAAGTTATTTTATCCGCTTTTTTAGGAGAACCAATAAAAAAATAAAGGAATAGTAACAAAAAGAAAAATAATAAAATTAAAAAAAACATTTTTAAGGCTTTTCTCATATTGCGTATTAGGTTTATTAAAAAAATT
>CAYZZO010000035.1:0-5567 GCA_964483075.1 uncultured Candidatus Saccharibacteria bacterium
GATATAAATATTTATTCCGGAAATAAAACAGGGCGATTTTGATATTTTCTTTAGAATAGATAATTTCTTTGATAAACTTTTTAACTAAGAGATTTCTTTTTCTGTATTATAAAATTGGAAAAGACAGCGAAAGGGATATGATTTAGAGTTGATATTTGCTTTTGTAATTTTTCTGAAGAGAAAAAAAGACAAAACTCTGCATTTTTGCGGAGTTTTGTCTTTAAAAAAGTTGATATTATGAAATGTATTGATTCTAGCTCGAATCGTTTTTACTTTACTTTTCTTGATGTATTATTTCTTGCAGTCTTGGCAGTATTTCTCTAGTCGCTTTTTCTCCAGCTAAAATCTTGTTTTGTCCATCAATAAATTTATACCAAGAACCTTTTCCGGTATCTATGTTTATTGTTACATCGGCCCTTTCCGTATCAGCCAGCGCTAAATGGTACCGCATAATATTTAAGGAATCATTAGCGATACTATACAAACCTGGACTTCGTTGTTTATCACAATAATACTTACATAAATTAACGGCAATAACTATATCGGCTCCCATTTTCCTGGCAATTCCTACAGGAACTGGCGCTGATAAGCTACCGTCAACCAATATCCGGTCATCTATTTCAACAGGTTTAAATAACAAGGGAATGGAAATGCTTGCTCTGATGGCCAATGCCATTTTTCCTTTGTCTAAAACTACCGTTCTTCCTTTCTTTAAATCCGTGGCCACTGCTGCGAAGGGTATCTTACAATCCTTAAAATCTTTTCCGTCAATATATTCTTCAATAAATGTTTTTACTTTTTCTCCGCCAATAAATCCTTTTCTTAAACTTGGTTCGAATAAGGTAGAGAATACTTTGTGTCGGTCAGTGCTTAGCGCTATTTGCTCGATTTCTTTTATGCTTAAGCCGGCTGCGTAAAAACCTCCAATCATAGCTCCAATGCTTGAACCTGCAATAAAGTCGATTGGAATATTGTTTTCCCTTAAAACTTTAATCACGCCAATATGAGCCAGCCCTCTGGCGCCGCCGCCTCCTAATGCCAAACCTATTTTTGGTTGCTTTGATTCTGACATAAAATTATTTGCTGTGTTATGAATAATGTCCGAACTTGTAATTAAATATATCGGAGTATATCGGGCCTAAAAGAATCAAGTGGGCCTCAGCTGCAAAATACTTAATTGAGATATTAAGACGGCCGTCCTTTTCTAATCGCCTGACTGATACTGGTATTCGGACATTGCGCAAAAAACCAAATTTTTCAATCTTGCTAGCTCTTAGGACATAATCATGGTCTTCGGCTAATTTGATTTTTTCATCAAAACCATTAATCGCAAGGTGGGTTTTTCTTTTAGCAAAAATACAAAAACCGGGGGCATGAGGAAAAACGCTTTCGGTCGCGCGGAAATAAACATTAACAACGCCATGCAAAATTTTATCAACCTGTTTCGCGCTTAATGGTTCAACCAAGCAAGAAGCGACTGAGAGGTCTGAATTTTTTATTTCGGTTATAGCTTTTTCTAAAAAATCAGGAGGCAAAATCACATCGGCATCTAAAAAAAGAAGCCACTCGCCACGAGCAACTTTTGCGCCATTATTGCGACCACGAGCCGGCAATCCTCCATCAACTATTTTCGCTCCGCTTTTTAAGGCGATCGAACGTGTTGAATCAATTGAATTATTGTCAGCTACGATAATTTCAAAATCTTTAAAGGTCTGCTCTTTAAGAGATTTAAAAAGGTGTGGTAAAAATTTTTCTTCGTTTAAAGTCGGAATAATAACACTTAGCATAAAAAATTCTAGTTAAAATAAAGCAGTAATGATTCGATCTGATATCTTTGCCGAATCTATTTTTTTATTAAAAAATGAATATTTTAAAAGCAGTCCATCCATCGTTCCGGTAAGCAAAGAAGTTAATAATTTGCTATCAATTTTTTTTGTCAAATTTTTACCTATAATTACTTCCTCAACTACTGGCCGGATTAGACTAACAATCTGCTTTCTTAACCGAGCAATGTGTTTCGTTATTTGGTTTTCCCCTGGCGACAATTTTAGCATTAAAGCTTTGATAAGATTTTTTTCTTTAAAGCCGAAATCCAAATAATTTTTAATTAGTTTATGCAATTTTTTATCAATCGTATTTTCGTTTGACGCTTGAGCAATAGACAGGCTTAAATCATTAAAAACATCATCAAGCACTTTTTCATAAATTTCCCCCTTGCCAGTATAATAATAATAAAGCGCTGCCTTGGTAATATTTAATTTTTTGGCGATATCATTCATAGAAACACCAAGATAGCTGAATTCAGAGAATAGGCGGCGCGCCGCGTTGGTAATGTATTTTTTAGTGTCTTGAACGATATCTTTTGATTGTTGAGTAGCTATTTTCATATTTTTGATTTAAATCTCACATTGCTTACCGCTCGGTAAGTTTTTTAAGTATATCAAAACAGATAAATATCTGTCAAGTGAATAAAAAACATATTAGGTACGAACTTCTTTTGTAGGTGAAATTTTATAATTCCGCGTCTTTGTTTTGCCAAAGTTAAGCATTTTTGATGAAAAAAAAAGAAAATCACTTTACTAAAAAAGAAAGGAGTGTTAAAAAGAATGAGTAAAATAATAACGAACCTTTTAACGGTTCGTTATTTAATCAAATGTTTGAGATAAGAAATATTGCAATTATTGCCCATATTGATCATGGCAAGACCACCTTAACTGACGCAATTATGCGCCAGACAGGAATGTTCGAACAAGGAGTAAGCATGGATACCGATACTATCGAGAAAGAAAGAGGTATCACTATTTATTCGAAGAATGCGGCTACATACTATAAAGGGACCAAGATAAATATTATCGATACGCCCGGGCACGCTGATTTTGGCTCGGAAGTTGAGAGAGTTTTACGATCGATTGATTCTGTCCTTTTAGTCGTTGACGCTCAAGAAGGCCCGATGCCCCAAACTCGTTTTGTCCTTAAAAAGTCTTTAGAGCTTGGGTTAAAACCAATTTTGGTCATAAATAAGATAGATAAGCCAGCGGCAAATCCTGAACAAACAAAAGAGGATGTTCTTGAGCTTTTTCTGGAATTAGGAGCGACAGACGAACAGATGGACTTTGTCACGGTTTATACAATAGCCAGAAAAGGAATTGCTATTATAAATCTTAACGATGAAAGAAAAGACCTTTCTCCGCTTTTGGATACTATAATTCTCAACGTAAAACCAGCTTCTCACAATACGACACTTCCTCTCAGAGCTCAATTATTTAACTTAGATTACGATAACTTCCTTGGCCGTCTTGCGATTGCGCGAATTTACGAAGGCGTCATTAAAGCTGGCGAAATGGTATATATGTTAATGCCTGGAAGCAAGCCCCGTATGGGAAAAATTACAAAACTCTTTAGTTTTAGGGGAATGTCCAGAGAGGAAGCCCAAGAAGCGGAAGCCGGAGATATTGTGATGATATCAGGTATACCTAATGCCTTTATCGGAGAAACCATCTGCGGTGAAGAGAACCTAGAGGCCTTACCGGCCATAAAAGTTGATGAGCCTACTATTACTCTTAATTTTTTGGTAAACGATTCTCCTTTCTCGGGTCGAGATGGTAAGTTGTTGACATCTCGCCAAATTCGCGAACGCCTAGAGAAGGAGCTTAAAGTAAACATAGGACTCAAGGTTGACTTTAGCAGGCCTGATTTATTTAAGATTTCTGCCAGAGGCGAGCTACAAGTAATTATTTTGCTTGAAAATATGCGGCGTGAAGGGTATGAACTTCAAGTCTCTCAGCCCAAAGTTATAATTAAGGAAATTGATGGCCAAAAAATGGAACCTTTTGAAGAAATTATTATTGATGTGCCAGTTAAGTTTCAAGGCATTGTTATAAAAAAGTTAGGGATTAGGAAGGCAATTTTAAAAGAAATGAAACAAAAGGGAGAGGCGATACAGCTTATTTTCGAAGGTCCCACTCGCGGCCTCTTGGGTTACCGAAGACAGTTTATTGTTGATACAAGGGGAGAAGGGGTGTTAACAAGCCGCGTTGTCGGTTTTAGGCCCTATATTGGGAAGATGGACAAGAAAAGCACTGGTTCAATGACTTCAATGGCTTCCGGTAAAGCCCTTGCTTTTTCACTAAACAATCTTCAAGAACGGGGAGTTATTTATATAGGTCCGTCAACCGAAGTATATGAAGGGATGGTAATAGGTAATACGTCCAAAGGTGTAGAAATGGCGGTAAATCCTGTAAAAGGAAAACATCTTAGCAACATGCGAGCATCGGGTTCAGACGAAGCTATTGGATTAGTTCCTCCTCAAATTATTACAATTGAGTTGGGGTTAGACCTAATAACCGAAGATGAATATCTTGAGATTACTCCTAAAAATGTCCGTATTCGCAAAAAGTATCTAAAAAAAATTAATAGAGATAAAGAGAAGAGAAAAAAACTTTCCTAGACCATAGAGTCACGGCGTAGTAAGGCAGTTAAATAAAATTTTGATAAAAATTAAAAAAAATGTAAAATAAAACCATGAAGAAAATTAAGAATATTTACCTTCTTAAAACTTTTAAAAGTTATTATTGCCAGATGGTTTTTCTGGCTGGATTGGTCGGAGGATATTTTTTAATCCCAAAAGACGTCCTTCATGGTTATTTAAAAATATTGGCTTATCTATTTATTGCTCTTTTTGCATTAACAATAACTTGTATTGTTAGAAATACAAAAGAAAGAATAGCGCTTGCTAAAACCTATAAAGGTTCAGTGTTGAGCATTATTGTCATCGCAACTGGATTAGCTGCTTTACAGGTATGCGGAATGGGAGCGCCGGTTTGCGGAGCAACGGTCGGTCTCGGAATTGTATCGGCTATTTTACCATCAATCGCTTTTACATTTTTAACAAAATACGGATTGGAGATTTTTATTATAGTTATTGTCCTCCAACTTTTATCTTTATATTTCATGAATTGCTTTAAGCAATTTAGTCCGACTCTTCTGGGAAAGAAAGAGATTTCTAACTACTGAAATAAATAATTATTTACGACGAAGAGTAGCATTAAAACAAAAAAATGCTACTCTTTATTTTTTTATTTTTTATGATAAAGTAATAAAAAGATAAAAGGGCCCATGGCGCAGCTGGCTAGCGCGCCTCGATGGCATCGAGGAGGTCGCGAGTTCGAATCTCGCTGGGTCCACAAAAAAACAGCTCCGCTTCAACGGGGCTGTTTTTTTTGTGGTGTTTATTGGATAAAGTTAGAATCTTCCATCAACAAAATCCTGACGCAAAGATGAGTCGCTTCCCATCCTCTGCCGCGCTTCGCGCGGCAGAGCGGGTAGGCAAAATACCCGGTGAGAATGATACTTAGACCCACTTCCTTTTTGCCCACCTGCTTTAATGGTGAATCAAAAAATTTTGAGAGAATCAATTTTATTGTATCAAAAACTCTATTTTCACTTGACAACAAAATCCAAAAGTAGATAATACATCAATATAGATTGATTAAGTTAATCTTTATGAAACCAAATTGTTGTAAAAATAAATCGGCAAAAGAGATAAAACAAATAGTAGAATTTCTGAA
>CAYZZO010000036.1:0-5565 GCA_964483075.1 uncultured Candidatus Saccharibacteria bacterium
TAACATATTAGCGTTGGCGGCGTAGCTCAGTGGTTAGAGCAGAGGAATCATAATCCTCGTGTCGGGGGTTCGAGTCCCTCCGCCGCTACAACTTATTGCGCGTTAAATTTAATATGATGCAAGGATAGGACGGGAAGCAAATTATTAATTTATTTTTGCGGGCGTAGCTTAGCGGATAAAGCGCTGCCCTGTCACGGCAGAGATCGTGGGTTCAAGTCCCATCGCCCGCGCCTGAATAATCAAGGTGATTTTTATTAAAAAATCCCCATCTTTATTAGGGTGGTTTGCAGGTAAAATCCATTTCCAGAATTCCGATGGGCAAAGAATTAAAAATTGCGCAAAGACAATTCTTACGCGATTTATTTTTTGTCCAAAATCAAAAGATGCGCAAGGATAGTCCTTGCGCGATTTAGGTCTTTATTGGTCTATTTCTATTTAATTTTCCACTATTCTAATGCTTGATTTTAAGCTGGAATTGAGATAAAATAAAAATAATAGATAATTTTTATTATGGAAGAAATTAATTTAGATGATATTAAGGAGAGAGCTCAGGAAGAGATAAAACAAGCAAAAAGTCTGGATGATTTAGACAAAATCTTCAAAAAATATTTGAGCAAGAAAGGAGAACTTGCCCAGGTTTTTCGTTCTTTGAGAAGTTTAAGCGAAAAAGAAAGAGCGGAAGTCGGCAAGGAAGCGAACACGATTAGAATGTTTATCGAAAAAGAGATTAAAGAAAAAAGTCCTTCGGGAATAGAGATATCTCCCCATAAAGGGAAAAAGGAATATTTTGATATTACTGTTCCCGCTAAAAAGCCATTATTAGGTCATTTACACCCTTTAACCATAGTAAAAAAAGAAATAGAAGGCATATTCGAAACAATGGGTTTTGAATCGGTAGAAGGACCCTTAGTTGAGACAGAATGGTATAATTTTGACGCTTTAAATATACCCAAGGACCATCCAGCTAGGGACGCTTGGGATACATTTTGGCTAAAAAATAGAATGCTTTTAAGAACGCATACGAGTCCGGTTCAGATTCGCTATATGGAAAAACATCAACCGCCATTAAGGGTTATTTCTCCCGGCAAGGTTTTTCGCCATGAAGCAACCGATACCTCTCATGAGTTTGATTTCTGGCAACTTGAAGGATTGGTTGTCGATAAAAACATAACAGTCGCTAACTTTAAAGGTATAATATCTGAATTTTTTAAGAGATTTTTTAAGAAAGATTTGAAAATTCGCCTCAGGCCGGGATATTTCCCTTTCGTTGAACCAGGATTTGAGGTTGATATGTCCTGTATTTTCTGCCAAGGTAAAGGATGTCCTGTTTGCAAGAGAACTGGTTGGATAGAGATGCTTGGAGCAGGAATGGTTCACCCAAAGGTGTTAGAAAACGTTGGTCTGGTTAGCGCCAATTGGCAGGGATTTGCTTTCGGCATAGGCATGGATAGGTTGGCGATGCTGAAGTATAAGATTAACGATGTTCGCCTATTTAAATCTGGCGATTTGAGGTTTTTAGAACAATTCTAATTATGAAATTTTCCTATAAATGGTTACAATCATATTTTGAAAAAGCATTGCCGGTACCTAAAAAATTAGCTGAGATTTTAAGTATATATGCCTTTGAAGTAGAGGGGATGGAGAAGTTTGGTAAAGATTTTATTTTGGACATTGACATTCTCCCCAATAGGGCGCACGATTGTTTATCTCACATCGGGGTAGCCAGAGAAATTGGAGCTATTTTAAATTTAAAGCCAAAGTTTCCCAAAACAAAGCTTAAAGAAAATAAGAAAGAGAGCGTTAAAAATTATCTTCAAGCGGAAGTTAAAGATAAAGAGGGATGTTTAAGGTATACGATGAAAATGATGAAAGGAGTTAAGGTTACTTCTTCGCCGAAGTGGATGCAGGAACGTTTAAAAACTTGCGGCTTGCGACCAATCAACAATATCGTTGATGCGACAAACTATGTAATGCTTGAAACTGGGCAGCCGTTGCACGCCTTCGATTTTAATAAGATTTCAGATAGCAAAGGTCTTAAAAAAATTATTGTCAGAAAAGCAAATAAAAGAGAGAAAATTACTACTTTAGATGATAAGATTTTTTACTTAGATAAAGATATTTTACTTATTGCTGATTCGGAAGGCCCCTTGGCAATAGCTGGAATTAAGGGGGGAAAAAGGGCAGAAATTGACAGTGATACAAAAAACATAATTTTAGAGTCTGCTAACTTTGAAATGAGAACTATTCGCCACGCGAGACAAAAATTAAAAATTGCAACTGATGCCTCTTTAAGATTTGAGCACCAATTAGACAGAAATTTAACTATAAGCGCAGTTGAGAGAGTTTGCCAACTAATTCAAGATACTGCCAGTGGGGAAATAATTTCTGGACTTTTAGATTTTTCTCCGAAGGAGGATAGAACGAAGGAAATAAAGCTAGAAAAAGATTTGCCCTCAAAGCTATTAGGGTCAAAAATTTCCGAAAAAGAAATGCTTGCTATTTTTAAAAGATTGGAATTTAAAGTTTTAAAAAATAAAAAAAATTACTTAATAGTTGGAATTCCTACCTTCCGTCAAGACGTAAATATTCCTTATGACCTAGTAGAGGAAATTGGCAGGATTCACGGACTTGAAAAAATTCCGACTATTTTGCCTGTAAGAGAAATTTCAATCCCGGAAAAAAATGATATTATTTTTTGGAAAAACGAAGTAAAAAACTTTTTAAAAGAAATTGGATTCTCTGAAGTTGATAATTATTCTTTTAACGGAGAAAGAGATTTAGGAATTTTTGGTTATAACAAAAACGAAGTCTTAGAACTTGAAAATCCATTAAGTAAAGAATTTGAATATTTAAGACCGAGTTTAGTGCCGAACTTATTAAAAAACGTAAAAGAAAATTTTAGATATTTTGACAGAATTAAAATATTTGAACTTGGAAAAATATTTTCGAAAGAAGGAAAAAATAAAAAGAGAGTTAAAGAGAAAAGAATGTTGGCTGGTGTTCTTGCTTCAAAAAAAACAGAAGAAGAGTATTTTTATAGTATGAAAGGTGATATCGATTCTTTGTTGAATAAGTTAGCGATTAGCGATATTTGGTATGACGACTACAAGCAAACACCTGAAGAAAGTAAGTCTATTATTTGGAATCTTGCTAAAAGCGCAGAGATTAAGGTTGGAAGAGAAAAAATTGGATTCTTGGGAGAAATTTCTTTACCTGTTTTGAAGAATTTTGAAATCAATGGAAAGGTAGTTCTATTTGAGATTGATTTTGAGAAATTAGCAAGACTTTGCTCTGAGGAACAAGAATATAGGCCGATATCCCAATATCCTGCCGCAGTTAGAGATTTAGCCGTTTTAGTGCCGATGGACGTAAAGGTGGTAGATATTTTAAATAAAATTAATGTTGTTGGGGGTTCCATCATTAGAGATGTAGATCTTTTTGATATTTACGAGGGAGAAGAACTTCCTGGGGGCAAAAAAAGTTTGGCTTTCCACTTGATCTATCAAGCAAAGAATAGAACACTCAAATCAGAGGAAGTTAATAAAGTTCAAAGTAAAATAATTAAAGAATTAGAAAAAAACTCGGAGTGGGAAGTAAGGAAATAAAATCCAAAATCCAAATAACAAATGCCAAATCAAATCCAAAATCCAAAGTTCAAAAAATGTTTTAGGTTTTGAGTTTTAATATTGATTTGACATTTAGATTTTGACATTTAGATTTTTAATAATATGGTTTCTAAAAAAGAAATAAAAAAACAAGTTAAGCCGCAAAAAAAGATTAAAAAGAAAAATGACGAATCATATACCGCTAAAGATATTTATGTTTTAAAAGGGCTGGAGCCAGTAAGAAAGCGGCCAGGCATGTATATTGGTTCGACCGGTTCGAATGGATTGCACCATTTAATTTGGGAGGTTTTGGACAACGGGTTGGATGAGTGTTTAGCTGGTTACGCAAAAAATATTGAAATGTTCCTTTTGCCTGACAATAGAATAAAAATAGTTGACGATGGCCGGGGAATTCCAGTTGAAAAACATCCTCAGACAAAAAAATCAGCGCTGGAGACGGTAATGACAACCCTACATGCTGGCGGAAAATTTGGCGGAAAAGCATATCAAGTTGCGGGAGGATTGCATGGAGTGGGCGTTTCAGTTGTTTGCGCCTTATCCAAATATATGAAAGCAGAGGTTTGCCGTGGAGGATTTAGGTATGAACAAGAATACTCAAGAGGTGTGCCGAAAACAAAGGTGAAAAGGGTAGGCTCTTGCCGTCAATCTGGCACGACTGTTATTTTTGAACCGGATCCAGAAATATTCAAAGAGATTAAATTTAACCGAAATAAAATTTTAAAACATTTACGTCAACAAGCGTACTTAACTAAGGGAGTCAGAATAAATCTTAAAGATGAAAGGCCTGAGGAGGAAAAATTTGATTATACTTTTTATTTTGAAGGAGGGTTAGCTTCATACGTAAAATATTTGGTTCACGGCTCTAATCCTCGCCATCAGAATATTTTTTATTGTTATGGCGAAAAAAATGAGACAATAGTGGAAGCTGCTTTTCAATATACTCAGGAATATGAATGTGTTGAAGAGAGTTTTGCCAATAATATTAATACAGGGGAAGGGGGAACCCACTTAACTGGATTCCGTTCTGCTCTGACAAGAACGCTAAATGATTATGCCAGAAAAAATGAAATCCTGAAAGAGAAAGATAGTAATTTAACAGGCGAAGATGTTCGAGAAGGATTAACTGGCGTTGTTTCAGTTAAAATAAGAGAACCCCAATTCGAAGGGCAAACAAAGGCAAAATTAGGCAATCCTGAAACAAAATTAGTAGTAGAGCAGATTGTATCCGAATATTTAACAGATTTCTTAGAAAGAAACCCTCAAGATGCAAGAGCAATAATAGAAAAATGCCTTTTGTCGTCTCGGGCTAGAAAAGCAGCGAGAGCAGCCAGGGAAACGGTCTTAAGGAAAGGTGTTTTGGGAGGATTAGCTTTGCCGGGAAAATTAGCTGATTGTTCCTCCAGAAAAGCAGAAGAATCCGAACTTTACATAGTAGAAGGAGAAAGTGCTGGCGGAAGTTCAAGACAAGCAAGGGATCGGCACTTTCAAGCAATTCTTCCCTTGCGTGGTAAAATTTTAAATGTAGAGAGGGCGAGACTGAATAAGATGTTATCATCTAAAGAAATCAAAAACTTGATTATCGCATTAGGAACTGCAGTCTCTGAAGATTTCAATATTGAAAAATTAAGGTACCATAAGATTATTATAATGGCAGATGCAGATAGTGATGGAAACCATATCAGGACTTTACTTTTAACATTATTTTATCGCTACTTTAAACCATTGATTGACAGTGGTTATCTTTATATCGCCCAGCCACCGCTTTATCGGATTAAATATGGTAAAAACATTGTTTATGTTTATAACGACGAGGAAAAAGATAAAATTTTAAATTCTCTTAAAAAGGACAAAATAATAAATCTAAATATTCAAAGATATAAAGGGCTCGGAGAGATGAATCCTTCGCAATTATGGGAAACAACAATGGACCCTCAAAGAA
>CAYZZO010000037.1:0-5486 GCA_964483075.1 uncultured Candidatus Saccharibacteria bacterium
CTTGGAATGAATCCCTTGATATTGCCGAAGCGGGAATAAACTATTACCGCTGGTGCCTTAACCACGATATTGGGGATTCCTGCTCCCTTTCCAAAGAGTATTTCGATCCTTCCGGAAAATCTTTGGGAGATTTTTCTTTAAGCGTTACGACAACAACGAGTTGCGGGGAAAATGTTAGCAAAGAAATCGTTTCTACTGGCTGGACCAATAAATTTCCTGACGTTAAGCGGAAAATTAGCGTTTTATACGCCAAAACATCTGTTGCTAAATACGCTTATCTTTTAAACGATAGTGTATGGGCCGGGTCTGACCGGGAAATTAGAGGATTATACCATTCTAACGGCGGTATCAGAATGGATGGAGAGAATAAATCCCTGGTGACATCGGCCACCCCTGATTGGAAATGGGTTTGCACCGATTCTTTCGGTTGTGATCCTTGTCCAACCAGTGATGGCTGCTGGATTGAGAATTCAAAGTGTCTTTGCCCGGGAGTTTTTACAACTACTGGAAACTCTAACCCCGATCTTTTTACCTCTTCAACTTCTTTTGACTTTCCGGGAATTACAATTGATTTGGCCAAAATAAAAAGTCAGGCAGAGGCAAATTCTACTTATCTTCCTCCCTCTACTGATGTTGATCCCAACGGAAAGGGATACCATATTGTTTTTAAAGAAGACGGCAAAATTGATGTCCGGATTATTACTCATCTTTTACGGGACTGGGCTTATAGCCAGGAAGAAGGATGGCATTACGATTATTTTAGGATTGGAGATGAATATTCCTATACTACTCTTTCTCTGGACTCTTCTTGCCCGGTTGTTTTTGTTGAAGATAATATTTGGCCAGAAGGAAAAGTTAAAGGGAAAATAACTGTTGCCTCTGCTAACTTAATAGATGCGAACAAAGATACAAGCACTATTTTAAGGGGAAATATAAAATACACAACTACAGACGGGTCTGACGGATTGACTTTAATCGGAGAGAAAAATGTTTTGATTGCTCCTGACGCTCCAGACGATATGGAACTTTATGGAATTTATGTTGCCCAAAAAGGGCGTTTTGGGATGAATCTTTATTGGGGAAACACAAAAAGTAAATTAGAGATGACCGGATCAATTGTTAGTAACAGTAGAGTAGGAACTCAATGGTCTTCAGGAAGCTTAATAGTCGGAGGTTATTTGAAAAGAGAGAATTATATTGATTCAAAATTAATTTATGACCCTCCTCCTTTTACGCCCTATGCCGAACCCCAGTACAATATTTTGAATTGGCGGGAGGCAAAATAATCTAACGCTGGTAAAAAGAGATTCTCTGACAATGGACCGCAGGATTTCTTGATATATATAAAATAGCGTATAATAATACTAGCATTATGTTTTTAGATTTTTTAAATATAGAGCCAGAATCGTTTGGAATTGATATTTCTGACCTTTCATTAAAAGTTATAAAGCTTGAGAGGAAAGGAAGATTTTTATCTTTAGATTCCTGGGGAGAAATAAAAATTGAACCGGGGATAATTGAAGGCGGAGAAATAAAAAACGAAGAAGCTCTTGTGGAGGTTATTAAAAAGGGCATAGAGAATGTCAGGGGCAAAAAATTGAAGAGCAGGAATGTTATTGTTTCCTTGCCGGAGAATAAAGCCTTTTTCCAGATAATTAAAATGCCGAAAATGAACAAGAAAGAATTAGAATCAGCTGTTCCTTTTGAGGCAGAGAATTATATTCCCATGCCCGCTAATGATGTTTATCTAGATTTCGAAATAATCTCTAACTATTACGAAAATTCAGAATCGTTGAATGTTTTAGTTGTTGCAATTCCAAGAAAAATAGTAGATTCTTATCTTTCCTGTTTGAGAAAAAGTGGACTTAATGTCCAAGCGCTTGAAATAGAGTCAGAGGCTATTACCAGGGCCTTAATAAAGAATAAGATTAGCCCTTTCCCCGTCCTTATAATTGATTTTGGCAGAAGCATAACCAGTTTTATTTTTTTTGCTGGGCGTTCTATTCAATTCACCTGTTCCGTCCCTATTTCGTCTTCTGATGTCACAGAGGCTATTGCTGGCGCTTTGGGAGTGAACTTAATCGAAGCGGAAAAAATAAAATTAAAATATGGTTTTAATGCGAGAAAAAAATCTTCTCTCGAAAACAATAAAAGTAGAAAAATTATTAAGGCGACGAGGCCAATTTTGATGGATTTAGCAGAACAGATAAGAAAATATATAAATTATTACCAAACTCATGCGAGTAAAATGGGATTTTCTGCTCAAAAAGAAAAAATAGAAAAAATAATTCTTTGTGGCCGCGGATCTAACCTTAAGGGGTTGAAAAATTTCCTCTCTCTTGAAATTAAAATTCCTGTTGAACTTGGAAATCCTTGGTTAAATATTTTAGCGGAACCATTAAAAGAAGTTCCGGGATTATCTTATGAGGAATCTCTTGGTTATGTTACGGCTTTAGGATTAGCTCTAAGGTCTTATCCTTTAAAAAAGAGAGGCCTTTGATATGAGCCAGTGATTAAAAATCATGATTAATCTTCTTCCCCCTGATGAGAAAAAAAGACTTCTATTGAAAAAGAAAGAAAGAATAATAACAATCTTTTTGGCTTTAGGTTTGTTTTTTATTTTTTGTTTTAGCTTAGTGTTAATCTCATTTAAAGCGTATTTAGACATTGAGGCAAAATCAGAAAAAATTCTTTTGGAAACAGCAATTAAAAAATTTAATCAGCCGAAGATCACAGGCCTTAAAAAGAAAGTAAAATCAGCGAATTTAGAATTGAAAAATCTAAACTCTTTTTACGGGAAAAAGATTTATTTCTCCGATATCTTAGAAAACATATCAAATATTATCCCCGAAGAGATTTATTTAAATAAGCTGTCAATATCTCTTTTGCCTGACAATGAAAAAGAAAAATTAGTTATGGTTTCTCTTTCTGGTTTTTCCCCGACAAGAGAAATCCTATTTGCTTTTAGAAAAAAACTTGAGGATAGCTCTCGTTTCCGAGAAATTTATTCTCCTCCGTCAGATTGGATTAAACCTACTAATATTAATTTTTTTCTGAAATTTGAAATGAGTAATAAATAATTTATTACTCATTAAATTTATTATATGAAAACAAAGAAGAAGATAATTTTACTTTCAATAATCTTTGGAATAATAATTACCCTTTTAGTTTTTTTTCTTATCCTTCCTCTCTTTAGAAGTATTGATGAAGGCTTACAAGAGATTGCAGAAACAAGAAAAGAAATAATTTCGTCTGGAGAAGAAGCGGAAAGATTTAAGGAGTTTAATAATATCTATAAAAAAATAGAGCCGAGCATAGGAAGAATAAACCAACTTTTTATTGATCCGGAGGTTCCCATTAACTTAATTGAGTTTTTAGAAAAAGAAGCAGGTCAGCAAAATCTTTTAATTAAGATTTCTCTTTCTTCTTTAAAAGAAGAGAAAGGTGTTTTTTGGAGTTCTACAGGATTTCAAATAAACTTATCTGGATCTTTCTCTGATTTTTCTAAATTTTTACGGAAAATAGAATCAGGTCCCTATCTCATAGAAATTCAGAGAATGGTTTTAGATAAATCAGAGGGAATAGAAAAAATAAATAAATTAGGGGAAAGAGAAAAGCCGAGAGTAATAAAAAGCGGGGAAGAGGCCGGGGTTAAAGCAAATTTATTAATAAGGGTTTTTTCCAGACAAAAAAATGAAAAGAAAGAAGTTCAAAAAGAAAGAAAATAATATCGGAAAAGTAGTCCAAAAAACAGTTTTGACTATAGCGGAAAACGTTTTCTTAGATGCTTTTTTTATTATTTTTTTAAGTTTAGTTTTAGGTGGTTTCTTCTATCATAAATATAGTGTTTTAATTAAAAAAACGGATCTTGAGCCATTTCAAAATCCATTTATTTTAGAAAAAACAAACTATCAAAGAGTTATAAGCGTCTGGCGAAAAGACGAAGAGATGATTAAAGAAGCAGATTTTAAAAAATATACTAATCCTTTCAAAAATAGATTGGCTCCCTCGCATGATGAAATCATTAAAAGCAAATAGTTGACTAAAGGTATTAGCTAGGGTATCATATAATTTGTATATTTCCCCAAGGCGTAATGTCCTCATGGCTTAATTGGATAAAGCAACTGCCTTCTAAGCAGTAGATTCCAGGTTCGAGTCCTGGTGGGGACACAAACCATGCTAAGATCTAATTATGGTGGCTTTAGTGTATTGGTTCGCACAAGAATCTGTGGAATTCTTAGGAGGGGTTCGAATCCCCTAAGCCACCCATGGTTTTAAAAATATCCCGCTTTTAGCGGGATATTTTTAAAAATTGAAGTTAAAATTTTATTTTTTCTCCTTCAGTTTTACATTTAATAAAACCTCTTTTTTATTTCTTAAAATTTTTAATTTAATTTCCTCACCAATTTTACAATTTTGTAATATATTTGAAAGAGGATTTTTGAGGGTAATTTTTTTTCCTTTCGCCTCTAAAATAATATCAAATTCTTTAAGGCCGGCCTTATCGGCGGCAGAGTTTTTTATCACAGCTGGCTCTCCTAATGTTTCTCTGACTATTAAAGCGCCATGATGAACCGTTAACTTATTTTTTTTTGCTATCTCTTTTGATAGGAGAACATATTTAATGCCTAAAAAGGGAACGATTATCTTCCCATATTTTTTTACTTCTCCAAGATCTTTTTTGGCGTAATTTATAGGAATAGCAAATCCGATATTTTGTGCCCCCATTACCATTGCGGTGTTTATTCCGATAACCTTTCCTTCCATATTTACCAATGGACCTCCAGAGTTTCCAGGGTTAATAGCCGCATCGGTTTGAATAAGTCCCCTTAATCTTTCAGACTGCTGGTTAAGGTGATTAGTCGCTTGGATATATCGAGAGAGACCAGAGACAATTCCGGAACTTACCGTATCGCTAAATTCTCCTAAAGCATTTCCTACGGCAATAACTTCTTCTCCGAGACTAATTTTAGAGGAGTCGCCTATTTCTAAATAAGGAAATTTTCGCCTGTCTTTTATTTTTAAAATAGAAATATCGTTGATGGGGTCGCGCGCAAAAACTTTAGCGGAATATTTTTTCTTCGGGCCTAAAATTACAGTATAATCAGCTTCAAGGTCTGCCACCACATGCCTGGAAGTTATCAAATAACCGTCAGGAGAGACAATAAATCCAGACCCTCCTCCTATTTTCGTCGATTCTTTTTTTCCATTTTTAAATTTTGGCATCATAACTCCTTTTCCACCAAAAGGCATTAAATAGAAGCCTTCTACTTTCGGGAGATCTTTCGAGATTACGATAGTAATAACGGCCGGGCAAACTTTTTTAGCAATTTTAACAATCGGAGAGATGTATTTCATATATTAACCCTAATGTATAATAATTTTTTCTATATTTCGTTATGAAAAATTATTACTTATTAAGTTTGTTTTAATTTATGCTTTTATTATACTAATTAATTTCATTGCCAACAAGAAAAAAAAGTGAT
>CAYZZO010000038.1:0-5411 GCA_964483075.1 uncultured Candidatus Saccharibacteria bacterium
TAAAAAACAAACAAAAAGGCCGTATTTATAAATTAAAATTATTAAAAATATGGGACTTTTTGGCAAGAAAGATTCTATTTCCAGAATAGAAATGAGGTCTGCTTTCAGGAAGACTCCAATTACTAAAGTTGGGACAGGAGGTAAAAAATATACCCAAAAAGAGAGGATGGCTCTCGAGAAGGAAGTTTTTTCCGGGAAGTACGGAGGAGAGATTTCTAAAAAAGACTATAATAGCGCTTTGGAAAAAATGAGAAGAACCAAATCGGAAAAGAGCTATAGCGAAAGAATGGAGATTCAGAGGAAAATAGATTCTTTAAAAAAATTTGGGTTCGGCGAATAAAAAATAAAAATCCTTAACAAGCAATAATATGTCTTTTTGCTACAAGAATAAGACAGAAGGTTTTGTGTTGAAAAAAGAAGATTTACGGGAATCGGATAGGATTTTTACTGTTTATACAAAGGATTTTGGCAAAATAAAAATTTTAGGAAAAGCGATTAGAAAAATTAAATCAAAGTTAAAAGGAGGGATGAAGCTTTTTTCTTTGTCTCGAATTGAGTTTATTCAAGGAAAAAATTACAAGACGTTAACCGATGCCGCTATAGATAAAAACTATAGGGGATTAGAAAAAAATTTAATTAAATTAAGAATTGCCTATAAAATAAGCGAAACACTTAATGATTTGATTAAGGGAGAAGAAAAAGACGAAGAAATCTTAGATTTATTGAAAGAGGTTTTCGAGAAGCTGGATAATTACTCCTTGCCTATTATCAATTATTCACTAATTTATTATTATTTTCTTTGGAATTTATTGTCTATTTTGGGATACCGATTAAATTTATATGAATGCGCTATTTGTAAGAATAAATTAACTCCTCAGCAATCTTATTTTAATCCAGTCGAGGGTATAGTTTGTTCGGCCTGTTTTAGAAAAACAGGCAAAGGAAATGAGATTTCTCCAGAAACTATAAAAATTCTCCGTCTAATTTTAGAAAGAAATTGGCAAGTTATTTTGAGATTGAAAATAACCGCTAATCACCAAGAATCATTAGAATTAATTTCAAATGATTACCTAAATAGCTTATTTTTTTAATAACCGGTCGGCCATTATTATGAATTCTCCTCGCCTACTCCCGCTATTTTTCTTCTTAGAACTTTCTTTTTAGCTGATTATTTGATAAAATAAGGTTTAAACTATGAAGAAGTTTGTTTTTATCGTTATAATTTTGGGGTTAATAATAGGAGCAGTAGGTTTCTGGTACTGGAATAGGAACTCTTATTCGAAAGACATCCTTAAGCTGGAAATATTAGGGCCGGAACAGACCTCGCTTTCAGATGAAGTCGAGTATACCGTTAGATACAAAAATAACGGAGATGTTAAATTAGAAGACCCTCGTCTTACTTTTGAATTTCCGGAAAATACTGTGCTCGAGAGCGATTCTTCAAGGCGGGTAGAGCTTGGTTCGGAAAAATTAGGAGATATTTATCCTGGAGAAGAAAAAATTTTTAAATTTAAAGGGCATCTCTTAGGAAAAGAAGGCGAAGTGAAAACGGCTAAAGCCTGGTTAAGTTATCATCCAAAAAATATCAAAGCGCGCTACGAATCAGCTACTACCTTAGCTACTACTATTAAATCCGTTCCTCTAACACTCTCTTTTGATCTTTCCTCAAAAATAGAAGGGGGACGTGATTTTAAGTTTTATATAAATTATTTTTCTAGTTTAGATTTTCCTTTGAAAAATATTGGCCTGAAAATTGCGTATCCTTCTGGTTTTGAATTTATAAAGAGTAATCCTAAAACATTAGACAAAACCGAATGGGACGTTCCTATACTTAACAAGGCAGAGGGTGGAAGGATTGAAATTGATGGCAGGCTGTCAGGAGCGCCAAAAGAACAGAAAATTTTTAAAGCAATTCTCGGTATTTGGCAAAATAATCAATTTATTCCCCTAAAAGAAGAGAGCAGGGGCGTGGAAATTATTAATCCTCATCTTTATATTTTTCAGGAGGTAAATAACAAGAGAGATTATGTCGCCAACCCCGGCGAATTGCTTCATTATGAAATTTATTTTAGGAATATTGGAGCGGATCCGTTTAAAGATCTCTTTTTAGCGGTGACGCTTAATAGCGATGTTTTTGACCTAAACAATGTAAAAGTTGATAATGGTAAATTTAGCAAGGGTGATAATTCTATAGTTTGGGATTGGAGAGATATTCCAAAACTTCAGTTTTTAGGGCAAGGAGAAGAAGGAAAGGTTGAGTTTTGGATAGAAACAAAAGATTGGAGAATAAAAAGCTCCCAAGAAAAAAATGCCGCCCTAAAAGATACCGTTTTACTTTCTCAAATAAGGCAAGAATTTAATGTAAAACTAAATTCAAAATTATTTATTTCCCAAGAGGGATATTTTCAAAAAGGAATTTTCGGTAATTCTGGTCCTATTCCGCCAGAAGTGGGTGGCAAAACAACATACACTATAACCTGGCAAGCAAAAAATTATTATAACGACGTTAAGAACGTGAAGGTAAAAACGATTCTGCCGTCTAATGTCAAATTGACCGGTAAAATTATTCCGGAAGAAGAATCGTCAAATTTTTCTTTTGATAGTAAAAGTAGAGAAATCGTTTGGTCTATCGGGGATGGCAAAACGATGGAGGCGGGAACGGGTATTTTAAATACTCCTCCAACCATTTCTTTTCAAGTTTCTTTAACTCCAACTCTGGAAGAGAGGGGAAAGACAGCTTTAATTATTAATCAGGCGAGAATAAGCGGAGACGACCAGTGGACAGGCGAAGAAATTAAAGGAAGTGCGCCAGAAATAAGGAGCGATCTACCCGATGACACGAGTGTTTCTGAGGAACAAGGAATAGTTAAGTAGTTAAAAATTTTTTAATTCATCTGTAATTTATAATTTTTATTTATTATGCCTAATTTAATGCAAAAAATTATTTCCCTAACCAAAAGAAGAGGCTTTGTTTTTCCTTCTTCGGAAATTTACGGCGGTTTTTCAGCGGTTTATGATTTTGGTCCTTATGGAGTAGAATTAGCGAACAATATTAAGATGGCTTGGTGGAAAGAAATGGTACAGGAGAATGATAATATCGTTGGATTAGATAGCGCTATTTTTATGCATCCGAGGGTGTGGGAAGCGTCGGGACATGTTAAAAATTTTACAGATCCATTAATTGAATGCAAACAATGCCATCATCGATTTCGAGCAGATCATCTTTTAGAGGAGATTGGAGTCTTCGCGGATGAAAAAATGTCGGAAAAAGAAATTAATCAATTATTGGATAAAAATATTAATAAGCTTAAATGCCCAAGCTGCGGCGCTAAGGGAAAATTTTCTGTAGCGAAAAAATTTAACCTTTTAGTCAAGTCTAACTTAGGGAATTTTAGCAGTGACTGGGAGAAAGAGCCGGCTTATTTGCGAGGAGAAACTTGCCAAGGAATTTATGTTAACTTTAAAAATGTTTTAGATTCTACACGCCAGAAAATTCCTTTCGGTATTGCCCAAATCGGAAAAGCATTTCGCAACGAAATTACCGCCCGTCAATTTATTTTCCGCCAGAGAGAATTCAACCAGATGGAAATGCAATTTTTTGTTTATCCGAAGGAAGCAAAGAAATATTATAAAAAATGGAGAGAAAAACGTTGGCAATTCTATATAGAAATTTTAGGGATGAAAGAAAAAAATTTAAAATGGCATGAACACGAAAATTTAGTCTTTTACGCAAAAGAAGCTTGGGATATAGAGTATAATTTTCCTTTTGGGTTTAAGGAGATAGAAGGTATCCATAATCGCGGCGATTATGATTTGAGCCAGCATAGTAAATTTTCGGGAGAGGACCTATCTTATCGCGACCCGGAAAACAATAAAAAATATATTCCTTATGTGGTAGAAACGTCAGTCGGCTTAGACAGAACTTTTTTAGCCGTTTTAACGGAATTTTATACTGAGGAAAAATTAAAGAAAGGAGACCATAGAATAGTTCTGAAACTTCCCAAAAAATTAGCTCCGATTAAAGTAGCAGTTTTTCCTTTACTTAGAAATAAACAGGCCTTAGTAAAAAAAGCGGAGGAAATATTTGATAATTTAAAACATCAATATATGTGCGAATTTGACGACAATAGCAGTATTGGCAAGCGTTATCGTCGGCAAGACGAAATCGGTACGCCTTATTGCGTGACGGTTGATTTTGATACGTTAAAAGATGATACTGTTACTCTTCGCGACCGCGATACAATGAAGCAAGAGAGAGTAAAAACCAACGACTTAATAGAAGTTTTAAATAAAAAACTAAACGATTATGTTTAAAAAAATAACCCTTAATAACGGACTGAGAATTATTACTGTTCCCCAAAATAATACTCAAACGGCGACCGTTTTAGTAATATCAGCAACTGGATCTAAATATGAGAAAAAAGAGATAAGCGGAATTTCCCATATTTTAGAGCACATGCTTTTTAAGGGAACGAAAAAAAGACCTGACAAAATTGCTATTTCCGAGCCATTAGATAGGGTGGGAGGAAGTTACAACGCTTTTACTGGAGAAGAATATACTGGCTACTATGCCAAAGTTGATTCAAGTCATCTCGACTTGGCTTTGAGTATAATTTCTGACATGTACCTAAATTCCAAGATAGACGCAAAGGAGCTTCAAAGGGAAAAGATGGTTATTATTGAAGAGATGAAAATGTATTATGACCATCCTGCTTCCTATGTCCAGAATCTATGGAACAAAGTTCTTTACGGAAACCAGCCAGCCGGTTGGGATATTGCCGGAACAGAAAAAAGTGTTTTAGGAATTTCCCGTAAACAGATAATAGATTATATGAAATCCCAATATAGCGCTTCAAACACTGTTATTTCGGTGGCTGGAGACATTAATAACATTTCAAAAACAGTCGATAAAATTAGAAGATATTTTTCTGCGATAAGAAAAGAAAAAAGTATCGAAAAGCCGCCTGTTATTGATGCTCCATTAAAATTTCCAGTAAAGCCCGGCAATAACAATTCGCCCATAAGGCAAAAAGAGCCAAATCTTATATTGAAACACAAAAAAACCGATCAAACGCATTTTTGTTTAGGGGTGAGAGCTTATAATTTATTTCATCCTCGCAGATACTCTCAAGATATTTTAGCCCTAATATTAGGAGGTATGATGAGTTCTCGTTTATTTATTAAGGTGAGGGAAGAATTAGGCCTTGCCTATTATGTAAAAACAAGCATTTCTTCGGACATAGATACCGGATCATTAGTTACTCAGGTTGGCGTGGATAACGAAAAAGCAGAAAAGGCCATCCTCGCAATTTTAAAAGAATACAAAAATAGTTATCAGAAAAAAGTTCCGTCGAAGGAATTGAGAAAGGCGAAAGATCATATTAAGGGAAGATTATGCTTAGGCATGGAAA
>CAYZZO010000039.1:0-5398 GCA_964483075.1 uncultured Candidatus Saccharibacteria bacterium
CGCGCTGCCATCAGTAACGACGTCTAAGGAAAAACCTGATTTTTTAATCTTCGTGCTATAAATCTCTATTAAGAATGGGTCGTCTTCAACTAATAATATTTTTTCCATAATAATCTTTATTTTTCTTCTGCAATCCTCACTATCTCTTCAAGAGAGGTAACTCCCCCTAAAACCTTTATCATTCCGTCTTGCCTCATTGTTATCATGCCTTGTTTATTTGCCTCTCGACGAATTTCATTTTCTGAAGGTTTTTTCATAACTAATTTTGAAAGAGATTCTGTCATTTCTAAAACTTCGAAAATACCAATACGCCCAGAATACCCAGTATTATTGCACCTTTTGCACCCTACTGGCTCATAGATGTATGGGGAAGATTTTTTATACTTATCCTTAAGGCTCGAGGGTAATTTTTCAATTTCTTTTAATATCATTTCTTTTGCTTCTCTTGGGGCTTTAATTTTTTTTCTGCAATAAGGACATAATTTTCTTACTAACCTCTGCGCGATAATAATGCTCAATGTCGGCGGGAGAAGAAAAGGCTGCACGCTCATATCTATTAGCCGCGGAATTACTCCAATGGTATTCGCCGTATGCAAGGTAGATAAAACAATATGGCCAGTTAGAGCCGCGTGAATGGCTAAAGAAGCCGTTTCCTTGTCTCTTATCTCCCCTATCATCAAAATATCAGGGTCTTGCCTTAAAATAGAACGCAGCCCATTAGCAAAAGTATAATTAAGTTCTGGCCTAACCTGAGATTGATTTACACCTTCGATAAAGTATTCAACCGGATCCTCCAGCGTTACTATATTTACTTCGTCTTTATTCAAAAGCTCTAGCATAGAATAAAGAGTAGTCGTTTTACCGGAACCAGTCGGACCAGTAGATAAAATCATTCCGTACGATTTTTTCAATCCTTTTTTAATTATCTTAAGATTTCTTCCGAATATCCCTAACTCATTGAAGGTTATTTTTCTTTGGGTTGGATCTAAAACTCTCATTACTGCTTTCTCTCCCGAAAGAGTCGGAAATGTTGAAACCCTAAAATCAATATTCCTTTCATCTATTTTAGCAGAAAATCGACCATCTTGAGGAACTCTAGTCTCATCGATTTTTAAATTAGAAAGAATTTTAATTCTGGATATTACGGCTGGCGCAATCTTTAATGGCAAAAAAATACTAGAGTGCAAAATCCCGTCTAACCTAAATCTCACCCTTAATTTATCTCTGTGCGGTTCAATATGGATATCAGAAGCTCCTCCGTCAACCGCATGCCGTAAAATAACTGCTACCATTTTTGAAATCGGAGCCTCTTCTACCATTGACTCTATTTTCCCATTTTTGTTTTCAGGTTTTTTAGCTTTAAATTCTGTTTCTAACTCCTCTAAAGCCTTGTCAACTTCTTTGCTTAAATTGCGATACTTTTTTAATATATCATTAAAATTACTTATAGATAATAGAAAAACTTGATAATTAAGCTTATCCCTCCTAGCTAAAAACTCTAAAGCCTCACGCGCCTTTAAATCTTCTGGATAAACCATTCCTACTTTCAAATTATTGTCTTTTTTCTCAAGAGCTACTATCTTATAATATCTGGCAGATTCCTCAGGGATTACCTTAAGAGCTTTAAACGAAACTTCTTCGGGGGAAACAACTTTTAACGGTATTTTCAAGAGGGCACTTTTTAGCCCAAATAAAAAATCCTCAGAAACTATTTTCTTTTCTAAGAGGACTTCCTCTTCTTTCTTCCCCGATGATTTAATTTCGTATTCCAAACCAGCTACGCGCGATTTCTCTAATATCTTCTTTTTAACTAATTGTTGAATGAGATTCATTTTTAGAACCAAAACATACGTTTTTACGCTCGGCTGGACAACGAGCTTTAAGTGCTCAGCATTTTAGTCTAGAATTTTTCCCAGATTCCAAACTCTAGATTTTTTAATAAACCTAATACGAAAAAATTTTCGTAACAAAACGTAGAAATTTTGAGCGAAAATTGTGAAAAACAAGGAAAACTATACGGCAATATATGTTGACAAGTTCTGGACGATTCGAAGCCAAAATTTTAAGTTACAGCAAAAAGAGTTATTACTTATTAGGTTTAGTAGGGCAAAAACGGGTTTTCCCTTCCCCTTTTTCCTTCAAAGGGCATAATTTTTTCAGGCAATTGGAAACTTTCTAAAAGAGGATTGCTGAAAATGTTGAAATCAATATTTATCTTTCTGTAATAAGTTGTCGTAGAAGGTTGAGCGGCACCAAAGAAAAAAGGTTTCTTTTTTTTGTAATAACCTAAATAAAAAATAATAATAGCAGCTAAAAATATTATAACGAAAGCTACAATTAAATATTTTTGTTTTTTCTCTTTTTTCTCAAAATAATCGACAGACATCGTATTATTATTACGTAATTACGTTATTATTTTACCCTACGGCGAAACAACTTCGCCCTTCTGAATTTCTGACTCTGGCAAAATATAAGTTTTCAGCGTCAAGTCAAAACTGAATAATCCCTCTCTTTTTATTTTTTCTCCTTTCTCAGAAATCTCTTCTAGTGGGGAAAATTGAATAGAGCTGACTTCGAACAATCTAGCGCTTTTATAAATCGAGGAAATGAAACTTTTAAAAGCGTCATAGCTGCCGACCAAAGAAATAGACAAAGAAACTTTTTTAATCTTTGAATTTTCGGAAGGAGCTATGAACTTGCCAGAAGGCTTTTTGTTAGAATTAGTGACGTTTGACGAACTAATTTTATTCAAAATTAACCCGTTCTCTAAACTGGCTTTCTGGATAAAGTCGAAAAGGGTTGGCAAAGATTCTTCTTTCGGGAGAGCGCAATTTATCTTGTCCATTTCTTCTTTGTGGCTGTTTAATTTAATAGAAAATGTTCTTAGGTTCGAATAGTAATCATTTTTTTCCTCCAAGGCTTTAATGTTTTTTTCAAGAAACGCCTTCCCTTGCCTGAATTCTTGATATTTTGGAAGCCAAAAGAATATTCCCGCGATAATAAAAATAATTATAAGAATAGCGCTAATGAAAGGAGTAAGTCGATGCATAAATATTAGTTTTTAGTTTTTTAATGAAATATTTTTGGATTGAAAGTAAGTATTAAACCAAAATCTACTACGCCCCCTTCTTTTTCTTCGGATAAATCAGATATTTTTACGCTTTTAACTAAAGATTCGTTTTTTAAGACAAGAATTTGCTTTTCAAGGGAAACAAAATTATCTGTTTTCCCTGAAAGACTAACCGCATTTTGACTACTATCAAAACCAAAATCATAAAATTGAACATTGGGAAGACAAACATTCTCTAAAAAACTAAAAACATTCACGAGGTTGCGATGTTTTAAGATTAAACCCTTGAAGACATTAATTTGATTTTCAAACAAAAGAAGGTTGCGATCTAACGTTTTTTCTGAAGGGGTTGGCGTTAAGGCTTTTTCTTTTTGTTGAATTTCCTGCTTTATTTTTTTTATTGAACTGTTTAAGTAAAAATAACTTATAGTCAAAACAGCAATTAAAACCAAAGAAAAAACAGTAAAGACGATTGACCAGGCAGATGATTTAATTTTTCTTCTTGGAGTAATTTCTATAGCCATAGAAATTAAATTATTTTTTTATATTTGCTTATTATTCAAGACCTTTTAGGGCCAGACCAGTTGCAATTCCGTAAACGGGCCCTAAGTTCTTTAATCTTGTTTCTAACACTGTCGGATAATTAATACCTGAAAAGGGGTTGGCAATAACTGTTTCTTTTTTAAGCTCATTAGCAAAATATTCCCGCAAGCCAGGCATCAGCGCTACTCCGCCAGACAAAATAATTTTATTTACTTCTTTCCCTTCGGCTTGATAAAATTCACGGAAAACTCTTTTAACTTCCTCTAATATAGAATCGACTAAAGGATTCAAAATTTTCGGGACATTGCTTTCCAAAAGAATTAATCCATTCTTTCTTTTTATTTCCTCTGCTTTATTATATCCTATATTTAAAGATCTGGATATAGCTTTTGTCAATTCGCTTCCGGCAACATTAAAAGTATAGCTAATTTTCAAAATCCCCCCTTCAAGAATGCTACAAGTAGTACTCTTCGCCCCCATGTCTATCAAACAAATCACTTTTTCTGTTTTTCTGTTTCTCGATAAGGCCCTAGCTAAAGAGAAAACTTCCGATTCTAAAAATTTTAATTCTAAGTTGGCAATTTCCGCAACTTTTTGGTATTGAGTTACAATTTCTTTCGGAATAGCAACTGCCAAGATCTTAAGAGGGCTTTTAGACGGCTCTCCCTCAACTATAGACCAATCTAAAGTAATATCTTCTAGAGAGAGAGGGACAAAGGGCCTGATCTGATAGCGCACTGCTTCAGAGATTTCATCCTCGTTCATTGCAGGTAATTCAAGGTTAGTGAAAAAGCTATTAAAATCAGGGATAGATAATCCAACTTCCTTCGTTTCGATTCCTGCCTTTTCTAAAATCATGGCGATTGCTTCTGCCACATTCTCGTTAGAAAGAGAAAAAATACTCTTTTGCGAGTTTCTAAATTCTTCACCTTTAAAAGCGGAACTCCCTATGCTTCCATAATTTCTAAGATAATAATTATGTTTATCTTTTCCAATCTCTGCGACCCTTACAGATGAAGTGCCTATATCTATTCCTAAGAAATTTCTTGGCTTTATTCTAAAAACCTTTTTAAATAATTTAAACATTATATCGTTTATTTATTATATCATACATTAAAAATACTATAAGAAAAATATCCACAGCAAGGGAAGAAAAACATTAAAGGTCATGCTAAAACATCTAAACAAAATTAAAGAATTTATCCTCGATATTTTATTTCCGAAATTCTGCCTAAATTGCGGAAAAGAAGGAAACTATCTCTGTGATGACTGTTTTTCCCTAATTGATGTCGCAGAAAAACAATACTGCCCTTTTTGCTTTCCACCAAGAATTGTTTTAGACGGCAGAACTTGTTCTTACCACCGACAGTCAAAAAAACTAAACGGACTCTACTCTGCAACTTCTTATAATAATTTTATAATAAAAAAAATTATTCATCAATTTAAATACTCTCATATTAAGGAACTTGCCAAGACGTTGTCTTTTTTAATTATAAGATATCTCGAAAATTTAAACAAGTTAAATGCTTTTTCTGATTTTATTTTAGTTCCTATACCTCTCCATAAAAAGAAACTGAAATGGCGCGGATTCAATCAATCAGAAGAGATAGCTAATGAGCTTTCCAAATTTTTAAAAATTCCGATTTTCAACGACATCTTGATTAAAACAAAGCAGACCCCGGACCAAGTGAATCTAAAAAAAGAAGAAAGAAAGAAAAATATTAAGGGAACATTTTCTTGCGAAAAGGCGGATTTAGTTCTTAATCAGAAAATTTTACTAATCGA
>CAYZZO010000040.1:0-2851 GCA_964483075.1 uncultured Candidatus Saccharibacteria bacterium
TATTATTTTTCTAACTTCCATCTTTACAACCTCTTTGAGTTTATTTTCCCAGAAACCGGATAACAATATCCCAAAAACAAACAATTGGAGCCATCGGGGAATTATCGTCGTTATTTCCTGGCTAAAAATAATTTCTAATTTTCCTCCTAATTCAAGAATTTTTTTTGTTTCCGTCGGCAATTCCACTCCAAATTGGGAAAATTCTTTCGCTCGTCTGTATTCGATTAATTTTTTCCTTGCCCAGACGGCTAAATCCCTTTCTAGAGAATTTTTAGTTTGATTTCCTACCCTTGATACAGAGAGAAAAGCATTAATAGTTGGTTGCTGCCCCTTCCTGAGATTATTAATATCAAAGAATATATGGCCGTCGGTCATAGCCGAAAGATTAGTTTGGATAAATCCGGATATGTTATTCTCTAATGTTTGGGCAACTGGCAGGGCGGTAATACTTGCTTCGCCGCCGTTTATTGTTTTGATGTTTCCTGCTCTTTCGACTAAAGCTGCCTGGAAGTGGAATACATCTCCGGGGTAAGAATCTCTTCCCGGGACCCTTTTCATTAAAAGAGATATTTCTCGATAATATTTAGCGTGGCTAGTAAGGTCGTCAAAAACAATTATTACATCTTCTCCTTTGTCTCGGAAATATTCAGCGATTGCCATTCCTGAAAAGGGTGAAAGGTAATTTATGGAAGGCGGGTCTTCGGAAAGGGCGGCTACTACTATTATTCTTTCAAAGACATTTATCTTTTTTAAATACTCCTCAACTGTTTTTAGGGAAGAGATTTCTCTTCCTATTCCAACATATATGCAAGTTATACCTTTTTTCGCTTGACTAGCCATCGTTTGTAAAAGAAAACTTGTTTTTCCCGTTTTTGCGTCGCCAATTACTAATTCTCTTTGCCCGTATCCTATAGGCACTAACGAATCTACTATTGTCACTCCTGTCTCCAGTGGCCTAGTTATTATTTTCCTTTCGGTAATACCTGGCGCTTTCCTGTAAATATCTAAATATTCTTTTTCTCCGACAATAGGTCCCAACCCATCTATTGGATGGCAAAGAGGATCAATTATTCGTCCTAAAAGCCCTCGAGAAACAGGTATTTTAAAGGGATTATTGGTTTTCGTTATTTTTTCTTCAATTTCTGGCGCTTCTTTTCCAAACATTAAAATTTCAGCTGTTTCTTTGTTTAATCCGTAAACCATTCCCTTTTTTCCACTCTCTGTAATTACCATTTCTCTCAATTTCAAAGTAGGGAGCCCTGATGCATAAGCAATCGAGTGATTGATAGCAACGATGCTTCCTATTTCCTTTGTTTTTTCTAAATATTTTCTAAATTCTTCTCCCTCCATTTTCTTTTCTCAGTGTTAGGTTATCTATTTTTTTTGCTAAGGAAAAATCACGCCAGTTTCCCTTATATTCTATTATGGCGCCGCCTACGATTTTAGGGTTTACGGTTATGTCTAGGATAACTTTTCGGCCGACTTTTTCTTCGATCCATTGACTAACTTCTCTAACTGTTCTCTCGTCCGGCAGAAAAGCAATTTCTAATTTTATCGGCTTAAAAGATAATATATAATTTTCGAGCTTCTCAAGAAAAGAGAATTGTTTTTCTGCGTCTCGAGAAATTATTTCCTCTCTTTCTCTTTCTTCTAAAAATTCTCTCAAATCTTCGCTTACCTTTCTTTTCACTTTTTCGCTCAAAAATGTATTTTTTGCTTTAAAGGTCAACTGCTTAGCTTTAACAATTTGCTCGAGATAGAATATTAATTCTTCTTTTGTTCTTATTTTTTCTGCAAATTTTTTAAAATATTTTTTCCCTTTTCTTGTCATATTTTTATAAGATTTTTTCTTTCTCTGCTTTTCTAAGAGCTTCTGTCAATAATTTTTCATGAGTGGAAAGGTCTATCGTCACTCCAATCGTTTCTTTCGCTACCTCTTTCACGATTTGATAAATTTCCTTTTCTATTGTTTTCAATCGTTCCTTTTTATAATTTTCGATTTCTTCTTCCGCTTTTTTTACTTTTACGTCCAAAATCTCTTGAGTTGATTGATATATCTGGGAAAATTTATTATCGAGTTCTTTCGCCAAGGCCTCAAATTCTTTTCCGGCTTCATCTATGATTGAATTTCTGGCGTTTAAATTTACCTCCTCGATTTTAGAAATCTCTTCCTCCGCTTTTTTGTTTAATTCTTTTATATTGTTTTGGATGCTTTTTGATATTTCTTTTTGGACGACTATTCCGCTCGTAATTATTTCTGATTTTTTATCTGAGATTGTCTGGCCGAAATCGTCAATTTGGCTTTTAAATTTTTCGACGCCGCTATTTAGTTCTTGAAAATTTTTTGAAAAAATTGGCTTAATTTCTTGCGTTGCCGCGTTAAATTGGGCTCGGTAGCTTTCGATAATCTCTTCATTGATAGCTTTAATTTCTTTCTTGAAGTTGATAATATTTTCTTTGATTTCTTGGTCCATCATTTTTTCTATATTTTTCTGAACGCCTTGATTGATTTCTAAGGAAGAATTACCTTTGTGTGTGTCTTTCATAGAAGAGCCATCTTTTTTCCTTTGCTTAAAAAATAGAATCACAGTTAAAGTTAGCCCAAAGGTGGCCACTGCGATGATAAGTAAAAGTATAATTATAAATATTTCGTTTGTGTTTGCGGTAGTCATAATCAATAAAAAATAATAATGAGAGCAAGAGCAATCCCAGAAGCAGATAAAATCGATATTCCAATTAGGTTTAACATCATTGCCGCTTGAATACTTTTTTTAGCCAAGGGATTTCTACTGACTCCCCTTACTCCCTCTTTTAAGTTTCCGGCGAAGGAGAAATAACCAACAAGGAAGCT
>CAYZZO010000040.1:2951-5352 GCA_964483075.1 uncultured Candidatus Saccharibacteria bacterium
TCACCGTTTATATTGCTTACTTTTATTTCCGTTTCGCCCCAGGAAACGACAGGCATAGTCGAAGAAGAGACCTTATTAAAAATCATAACTGGATTTATTCCTATCACACCGGAAATATTTTTGTCGTAAGGGGTATTTGCCCTGACCAATCCTTCTTTAGTGTTTACGACAATATCTCCGGGAGTTGTATCTCTGTCAGCAACTTTAAGATTATTGGCAATTTGAGAGAAATTTTGAATAGCTCCTATTACAGGAAAACCGAAAAATGGGACTGTAAGCAAAATAATAATAAATAAAAAACGCTTTAGTTTTTTCATTTTATAAATAAAAATTCTATCTCTATTTTACTTTAACATTTTTTACGATGGTAGTTCAATCAAAAATGTTGTCCCTTGGTCTTCTCCCTTTGATTCTACTGAAATTTTTCCTCCTTCTGCAGATAAAAGTTTTCTAGATATATTTAGGCCTATTCCCCGGCCGGGGCCAAAAAGTTTCTTTGCCCTTTCTCCTCTTTCAAAAATTTCTCCGTTTATAAAATGATCGATTTCTTCTTTTTTCATTCCGATACCAGTATCAGAGATGTAAATTTTTAATTTTTTATTTTCGACCTTTTCTTTAATTGTTACACCTCCGCTTATCGTATACTTAATAGCATTGTCTATCAAATTCCAAATTATTTCCCTTGTTCTTTTTTCGTCTAGCTTTACTCTTAGGTTTGGAATCTTCTCGTAATTTATATAGAGGCCTTTTTTCTCTGCGCTTGGCTTTAACTCTTTAATTACACTTTCAATGATATCCTCGATTTTATATTCTTTAACGTCTAATATCTTCTTTCCTGTTTCCATCTCTTGGACATCCAAAAGCCGCTCTATCAAGAAATATAACTCATCAATTGATTTTTTTATCTCAATTAATTTTTCCTTTATAACTGGATTTTCTTCTTTTCCGTAGCGACCGTTTAATATCATTTCTAAATAGCCCTTGATCGGAACAATGGGAGTTCTTAGATGGTGCTGGATAGAAAGAAGGAACTGATTTTTTTCTTCCGATAATTTTGTTCTTTCCCTTATTAGCTGCTCTTCTTTTTCTATTTCTTTTTTTCGTTCACGACTTACTTTTAGCAACTGTTGACTGATGAAAAGAAACAGAAAAAAGGCAGTAGCGCTGGCAATTTTCAAGCCCTGCGCTTTTACCAAGAAAAAAAACGAGAAGAGAATTGTTCCAATTATCACTGTCGAAAGCGTTGCAAGTCCTTCTCCCAATATGAGGTTTTTATCAATGGTCAAAGCTAAAAAGGCGATCAAAGAAAGAGAAAAAAGAGATACCATCCAAGAGTAATCCAATCTTCCTTTTGCCAAAAAGGGAATAATAGATGTGACCCCAGAAGCAGTTATAAACAAGCCAGAACTAATTATTAAATAGATATTTTCTAAGTGATTGGAAATTGCTTTTCTAAATAGTAAAATTGCCGCTCCCCAACTTAAGTATAAAAAAATAAACAAGAAGAAAACAACAGAAAAGGGAATTAACTGGTTTTTTATAATTCCAAAATAAAGGAAGGAAAATATTAAGCTAACTAATACCAAGAAAATAGTCAACGGGATTTTAAAATTCTTTATAGGTTTTTTCGAAATAGAAATAATTAAAAATGCTAATTCGATGGCGCCTAGCAAAGTCAGTAAAGAAAATATCTCCCTCCAGGCAGATTGATTAGAGAGGGATGGATTCCAGTAATAGTGAATCCCAAGAGACCAAAGACCTGTTATAACCGCATAAGCAAAGAAGTTAAGTCCAAGCCATTTATCTTTTTTCTTCAAGAAAACATATAGTCCTATCAAAAAAGTTACTAACCCCGATAATAAAATTAAATGCTCTTTTCCCATAGAATTATTTTACAGCTTCTTTAATAATTTCGGTTATTTCGCCAAGGCTATATTGAGCCTTGAGCAAAATCTTATTAACCCCTTCCTCTACCAGCTCTTTGTTAAAGGCTTCATCGCTGTAATTGGTCAAAACAAAAACTTTGATGTTTTTTGTCTCCGGATATTTTCGGACCTCTTTTAGAATTTCTATGCCATTCATATCTGGCAATATTAGGTCTAATAAAATTAGGTTAGGGCTTGGATATTCCCTCTCTCTAATTTCCTTTAGTTTTTCCATTGCCTTCTTACCGGTGCTTAATATCTCTACCTCGAATCCTTCAGAGGAGAAGCTTTCCTTAAATAATTTAATTATTGATAAGTCATCCTCGATTATTAAAAGTTTTGTTTTCATATTTTTTTATTTTTTATTTTAGTCAAATTCATAATTTTTTATCTTGTTTAATTATACCAAATTTCTAAAAAAAAGAAAAATATTCCTCCCTGTTTAATTTCTAATTCCATCTTTAGCTAAGGATTTT
>CAYZZO010000041.1:0-5159 GCA_964483075.1 uncultured Candidatus Saccharibacteria bacterium
TTTTTATCTTTCGTCGGAAGAAGCGAAAGAATACGGGGTGATTGACGAGGTCATACGCGGTAAGGCGTAGAAAAATTTATGCAAAAACTTCCTATATCCATCACCAATATACTTGGCCAGAAATGCGTTAAGCTTTTAATTGGTTCTAAGGTTTATTCTTTGGAAACAATATATGCGGCTGGTTATGTTTTTTTGGACAAGAGTTATATTGTATTAAACCAAGAAGACGATAAGTACATAGAAGTATTCATTGTTCCCAAGAAAAAAGATTCTTCCCGGGAAGAACTTAAAAAATTAGCTTTTCAGTTTCACGAAGAATTAACAAACTATGCTCATTATTTGTCGCGGGCCAAAGCTAACAAGGGAGTTGTGGAGAAAATACTTCAGAGAACTCTTTTCTCTGCTAGCCCGTCATTAGTGGAAGAAAGCGAAGAAAGAGAAATTCAGGGCTTACTCAATGAATTAGAAACGGACGACGAGACTAAGGACTTAATAACTGATTTAAAAAATGAAAAAAATAATTCAAAAAAGACAAAATAAATTTATCGTTCATCCTTCTTTTAAAATTTACCACAAAAAAGTTATAAAAAAAGCAGTGGAAGAGTTTCCTGGCTTTGTTTCTTGGAAAAACAAAACAGTGGAAATTAAAACCGAAGAGCCAAAAGATGTCCTGGAATGGTTTAATTATTTAATCTATGAGAGAAAAAAAATCGTCTAAATTATGGACAATTCTTCCTTACAATATGGGGAGAATCCGGGACAAATATCTTGTCGTCACTCCATTTGGTTCGTGGTCGGTTTTGGACCAGGAAGAATTTCGGAAATTTCATTCTTTTAATGTTACTGAAGATTCTTTTTTATTTAAGAAATTATTCAGAGACAAGATTATTGTTAGCGAAAAAAATTTCCAATTATTAACCAAAGAATTCCGTTCCTTGCACAGAAATTGGTTTTTGGACACAAGTCTCCATATTGCGGTAGTGACCGAGCTATGTAACTTTAACTGTGTTTATTGTCAAGCAAAAAAAATAAAAGGGAAAGAAGGAACGATGAGTTTTGAGGTAGCTGCAAAAGTTTTAGAGTTTATGTTTGACGTTAAAAACCAAAACGTTAGACTAGAGATTCAAGGAGGAGAGCCACTGCTTAATTGGCCAATAGTAGAATTTTTAGTAAAGGAGGCGAGAAAGCTCAATAAAATAAGAAAGAAAAATTTAGTAATAAGTTTATGTTCTAATCTATCTCTTTTGGATAAAGATAAAGCGGAATTTTTAATTAAAAATAATGTCGAAATTTCTACTTCTTTAGACGGTCCAGAATTTCTTCACAATAAGCAACGGATTTTTAAAGATGATTCTGGGACTTATAAAGATACTGTCAGGGGCATTAAACTTTGGCTTAAATTATCTAAAGAGAGAAAAGTTAGGAAAAATATAGGCGCTCTTCCTACTATCACGAAATTTTCCCTGCCCTACCCTAAAGAGATTATCGACGAGTATGTAAAGTGGGGATTTCTTTCTATCCATTTAAGACCAGTTTCTCCATTGGGCGGGGCAGACAAGAACTGGCAAAAAATTGGCTTTAGGCCGGAAAAATTTATTGATTTTTGGAAGAAAGGATTAGATTACATATTGAAACTTAACCAGGAGGGCCTTAAGGTGACTGAAATGACTGCCCTTATAATGCTGACAAAGATTTTAAAAAAGGGAGATCCTTACTACGCAGAGCTGGAAAGCCCTTGTGGCGCCGGAAGAAGCCAGTTGGCTTATGGTCCCAATGGAGACATTTATACTTGCGATGAAGCTAGAATGATAGGAGGAGATACTTTCAAACTAGGTAATGTGCTGAAAACTAAATATCAGGATTTGGGCAAAAGTTCCAATTTTTTCTCAACCGCCCAGAGCTCTTTGTTGGATTTTTGGGATTATAACTCTCCTTTTTATCCTTGGAGCGGCACTTGTCCGGTTTTGAATTGGGTAGAACAAAAAAGTCCTGTGGTTAAAATTAGAAAAACTTCCAGAAAGAAAATTTTGGATGCTCAATTCAAATATATTTTCGAAAAGATTATTTTTGACGAAGAAGCCTTGAAGTCCTTTGAGTCCTGGTTCAACTAATTTTGGTTGACTTTTATTTTTGGGTGTTGACTTTATTTCTCGTCGCTGAGATAATAAATAATGAGGGTCGTGAGTTCAGGAATTAAAGTTCGTGAAACTATGTTTAAAAAGAAATTTCGTATAAAAAATAAGATAAAAAAAGAGTTGAAAAATTTTTTGGTAGATGAAGAAGGGACAATGAGTAAGGAAAACATTTTGAAGATAGGCATTGGAAGTGCGGCAATGGTGGGTTTTTTAGGGACAGCCGATTCAGCTCATGCTGGCTCATGTAGCCACTCAAATTCTGTCGGTATTGGTCATAGTAGCTTGGGAGGAGGGTGTGAAAAAATCTATACTACCCATAGCAATCATTGTAGTCATAGTTCGTATTAACCAAAAAACATGGAAAGGAAAAAAAGATTAATAATTTATATAGCAATAGCTCTTATTTTGTCGGCAGGATTATTTTTTGGATTTTTTTTCTATAAACAATATCAAAAAATTCTTTCCCAGTATCAAAAACTATCCTTAGAAAAATCCACCTTGTCTTCAGAGCTTCCATCTTGCAAAGAAAAAAATACAAAAAATATTTCCAAGGAGATATTTCCAGAAAAAGAAATTCTCAAGGAGCATAAAGATTTTATAGTTAATCTAATAGAGAAACAGCCAAGTGTTAATTTTTATTTGGCGGCGAAGAAAAATGATATCAATGAGTGCAACAATCAGAAGATGGACTTAGAGTCGCAAACAGTTTGTAGGGATAGCTATAATCTTTACCAATTCATAAAAGCTTCTGCCAAGAAGGATTGTAGCCAAATCTCGTCGGGGCCTCATTTCACTCTTCTTTGCAAAGCGATTGTTTCGGGGAGCTGTCAGGGCCTAAAAGAGGGCGATAAGTCATTATGCCAATCATTTTTAGAAAAAGATGAAGGAAAATGTATTTCAGGGCTCAAGAGCTTAAATATCCCTATAGAGAATCAAAAAACAACCTGTTTCAGAGTAATAAAATTTTACGAAGGGCTGTCTGAAAATAACCCTAAAGTTTGTCAAGAATTTCCGGAAGACGACCAAACGGGAAAATGGCTCTGCCGCGGCTTAATAGCAAAAAAACCAGTTATGGAAGAAATAGAGAATAATTGGGTAACTGACATTGCTTATTTTGCTATAGCTCACGAGCAATTTAACAAGAAAGAAGGAGAATGTGGCAAGTGCAAAGAAAAAAAACCCGTTGATTTTTGCCAAGAAATAAAGAATGAATTTATAAAAAAACAATGTTTGAATATGAAAATAGATATTCAAACATTGTTCAGCAAGCTGTTTTATCCTTCTCTCACTAGTTAAGAATCAAGGTTTTCTGTTAAAAGCAGGATTTCTTTGATCGACAAAATTTTTATATTTTCCGCTTCCGGTCTTCTGAATTTTAAAATCATTAAATGTCAATTCGAATCTAACGAATTTTATTTCTTTTTTTAGCTTTTGTTCTATCCCTTGAGAAAAAGGGATTTTTTCTTGAGGCAGAATGATTAAGAGCAAATCTTCGATTTTGTTTGGCTTATGGGCAAGAATTATTGTGAATTTTTGGTCTCCGCTTATTTTTTCAACCGCTTTAGTTAAACTACTTATAGAGGTTATTTTCCCCTGAATTTTAACGAATTTATCTTCTCTACCTAAAATCCTAATAAACTTTTTACCTCTATTCACTTTAATTTTAACCCTGTCTCCTAATTGATATCTAATAATCGGGGTTGAGAAGTTATATAAATCAGTAATAATAATTTTCCCTTCTCCTTCTTCGGAAAAAGTCCCGTCGTCCTTCAGGATTTCTATGTAAAGTCCATCTTCAACTAACCAAAGATTAGGCGAGGAAGCTTTTCCTATTGCCAATAGACCAATTTCTTGACAGCCGTAAAGATTATATATTTCTATGCTTTTGTTCTTTTGTCTAATTTTTTTAATGGCTTGACTTGAGAGAGGCATGCCTGCGCTTATTATTTTTTTAATCGAAGACCACATTTTTCTTTTTAAGCGGAATAATTCATCTAAATCTGGCGGGTAAATGAAAAGCACTTCAGGTTTAGTTTTTTTGAAAAGCGTCTCTAAGCTTTTTGTGTTTTTAAAGAATTCATCGCCGGCGAAAAGTAAGGACGTATTCTTCATACTCTTTCTTTCTGATATTTTCAGAGCAAAGTGCATGCTTAATACGTTTCCTTTTCTGGCAAAAATGAGTATTTTTTTGTTTATGGCTGACACAAATTTAAGATATTTATAGATTCCATTTCTTGCGCGATATAACATATTGCTTTCTGAATCAAAAGCGACAAGCGGTTCGCCTGTCGAGCCGGAACTAGTCATAAGCCATAGTGGAACTTGAGGGCAGTTATCAATGTCCCAGTCATATAAGTCTTTTCTTGAGCTTGGGTGAATTTTTAAAATATCTTCTTTTTTCTTTAAGGGATAAATTTTCTTGAAGTTTCTATAATTAGAAAAAGTTTTGAGTAATTTATTAAAGCTTTTAATGATTTGTTTCTCTGTCATATATTTGCTATACTTTTAAAATATTAGCGTTATGGAAATTCGTTACGACGATATAAGGGTTGATAAGACCTTACTTAAAAATTATATCACAGAAATATACAAATTAGCAAAGAGAGCCGGCGGCCTTGAAGATTTTGCTTCTTATCGTGAAGAGCTGGAAGGAAAAATTGGAAAGTTTTTAGGGGCGGAGCGCGTATTTTTGCTGGATTCAGGAACTTCCGCCTTGCAGGTCGCTCTTTTATCTTCGGGATTAAAAAGGGGTGATTCTGTTATTGTCCCAGCTGTTTCTAATCTCGCTACCTACGCGGCTGTTGTCTCTTTGGGGCTAAGGCCAATATATGTTGATATTAAAAAAGGCAGTTTTTCTATAGATGAGAAAAAGATTGAATCTACCATAAAGAGAAATACCAAGGCAATATTAGTAGTTCACCTTTACGGGCTGATGGCTGATATGCCTTTAATTTTAAACATTGCTAAGAAGTATAATCTGAAAGTAATTGAGGATTCCTGCCAGTCGTTAGGCAGTGAGATTAG
>CAYZZO010000042.1:0-2750 GCA_964483075.1 uncultured Candidatus Saccharibacteria bacterium
TATTATAATTTATATGGTTTAATTTAAGCAAAAGCTACGAATGTATTCATTTGGCGCATCTCATTGAATAAAATTAAAAAAAATGTAAAATACAAATATGGCAAAGAAAAAGTATAATCCCCAAGAAGTTGAGCCGAGAATTTACAAATTGTGGGAGAAAGGAAAATATTTCAGTCCGAAAATTAACAGGAATAAAAAGGTTTTTAGCATCATCGCGCCTCCGCCAAACGCTAATGCTTCTCTTCATATTGGGCATGCCGTTTTTGTTGCCTTGGAAGACATAATGGTTCGCTATCATAGAATGAAAGGGGAAGCGGTTTTGTGGGTGCCTGGTGCTGACCATGCTGGATTTGAAACCCAAGTTGTTTTTGAAAAGCATTTAGAAAAAGAGGGTAAAAGCCGTTTCCAGTTTTCCAGAAGTGTTCTTTATAAAATGATGCTTGCCTTTACTAAGAAGAACAAGAAGATAATGGAAGGACAGCTAAGGACCTTAGGAGCTTCCTGTGACTGGACAAGAGAAAAATTTACCCTTGATGCCGATATTATTAAAATAGTATATGGGACATTTAAAAAGCTTTTTAAGGATGGCTTAATTTATCGGGGCAAAAGGATTATCAACTGGTGCTCTTTTCACCAAACATCGCTTTCCGATTTAGAGGTTGTTTACCGACAACAGAAAACAAAATTAGTTTATATAAAATATCCGATTTATGGTTCAAACGAGTTTATCGTTGTCGCTACTACCCGCCCGGAGACAATGCTTGGAGATACAGCAGTAGCCGTTAACCCAAAAGACAAGAAGTACCAGCTTTTATTGAAGAAAAAGACAAGGATTGTTCTTCCTTTAACGAAGAGAATTATTCCTTTGGTAAGCGACAAGGCCATTGATCCAAGTTTTGGGACTGGAGCCGTAAAGGTTACTCCCGCCCATGATCCAGTCGATTTTGGAATTGGAGAAAGGCATAATTTAGAATCAATAAAAATAATTGACAAAGACGGAAAGATAACAAAGAAAGCGGGTCCTCGTTATTATGGATTAAAGGTTTCTGCAGCCCGCCAAAAAGTCGTTGAAGATTTGGGAAAGTTAAATTTAATTGAAAAAGAAGAAGACTATTCTCATTCTCTGCCGGTTTGCTACAAATGCAAGAGACCGATTGAATATTTAATTTCAGACCAGTGGTTTATAAAAATTGAACCTTTGGCAAAAAAAGCGATTAAAGCGGTAAAAAATAGAGAAGTAAAATTTGTTTCCAATCGTTTCGAAAAAATATTTTTTAATTGGATGAAGAATATTAGAGACTGGAACATATCCAGGCAAATAGCTTGGGGAATTAAAATCCCTGTTTGGTATTGCAGGGAGAAGAAAAACAAAAAATGTCAGGAAAAACAAGGAATTATTATTTCCGAAAAAAAACCGAAAAAATGTCCTTACTGCGGGAGTAATAAATTAAAAGAGGAAAACGATACTTTTGATACTTGGTTTTCTTCGGGACAGTGGCCTTTCGCTGTTTTAGGCTATCCCGATTCAAAAGATTACAAGTCTTTTTATCCCACTTCGGTAATGGAAACTGGTTGGGACATTCTCTTCTTTTGGGTTGCCAGGATGATAATGCTTGGAATTTACCGGACAGGAAAAGTTCCTTTTCGCTATGTTTATTTACACGGGTTGGTACGCGACAAGGACCGTCAGAAAATGTCAAAATCAAAAGGAAACGTTATAAATCCATTAAGTGTTGTAGGAGAGTATGGGGCAGACGCTCTAAGGATGGCCTTAGTTTTCGGTTCAAGCAACCAGAAAGATATTGTTATGTCTGAAGAAAAAATTATCAGTCAACAGAGATTTGTAACTAAGATTTGGAATGCTTCAAAATTTGTTTTGGGAAATCTAGGCAAAGACTTTAATCCAAAGATGGTGAATCTCAAAAACATTAATTTAAGCAAAAAAGATGAATGGATCATTAACGCAATGGAGAATACTGCGAAGAAAGTCGCTAAAGACATTGAATCGTTTAATTTTCACAGAGCAGCAGAAGAAGCATATCATTTTTTCTGGCATAAATTTTGCGATAAAACCATAGAAGACGTTAAAAAGCGCCTTTATTCGGAAGAGACAACAGAGCAAGAAAAAGAAACGGGGAGGTGGGTTCTTTATACCGTTCTTCTTGATTCTTTAAAGATGCTTCACCCCTTTGTTCCCTTTATTACAGAAGAAGTCTATCAAAAAATGCCAGAAAAGCCAAAAAAGGCGTTGATAGTTGAGGACTGGCCGAAAGAAGTAAAGAGAAAGAAAAAGAAAGGCAATAGCACTATTTAAAAATCTAAAATCCAAACATTAAGCGTCAAACAAGTTAATTTTAATATCGTGCAAGAACTATTTTTACTTGCATATTTTTAGATTTTTAATTTTAAGATGCAGGCCACTAATCGCAAATTACTAGTCGCGAACCATTAATAAATTGTGTGTTACCGGGAAGGGCGCGTTCTTGTTTTATTTCTTTAACTTTTTCATGGCAATCACGAAACGAGTGAAGAGAAGGATTTCTCCCTTCTCTCTTTTCTTTTTTAAGAAATTCTGCTATTATTTAAATAATGAAAATAGAGGAGAAAAAAGAAGGAATATTTTTAGTCGTTTTTTTTGTTTTATTATTTTCTTTTTTAATTCCCACTCTAACTAACGCCAAACTTGTTCCTTGTGATTTAACGGGGTCAAACGCTTGCACAATTTGTGATTTTTTTAAGATGATCAAGAA
>CAYZZO010000042.1:2850-5146 GCA_964483075.1 uncultured Candidatus Saccharibacteria bacterium
AGATTGCGCCTCCATAGCTCAATTGGCAGAGCAGGGGCCTCTTAAGCCCAAGGTTCCAGGTTCGAGTCCTGGTGGGGGCACAAAATCTAAATTTCAAATTCCAAGTGCTAAATTTCGAATAATATTAAATTTTCAAGTACCATGAATTTCTAGGAAGTAGTTTTTAAATCTTGTTTTTGGGAAAGCTAAAAATTAAGCCATTAGGCATTTATTGAAAATTAAAAATTAGAAGTTTATTAAATAAATTTAATACGTAATAATCCTTTTTACTACAACTTGAAATTTTGGCTTTGAATTGTTCGGAGTTTGTCAACGCATATTATCATAATATGTTTTCTCTCTCTTTATGATTTTCGCTTAAAATTTCTATGTCTCGTTATGAAAAATTATTACATATTAGATTTAATATATGTTGAAAAAAGAAGAAAAAACAAAAATCATCGAAGAGTATAAAGTTCACGATGCAGATACAGGATCTTCTGAGGTTCAGATCGCTTTGCTTTCAGAAGAAATAAACAAGTTGCTTGCTCATTTGAAAAAACATCCAAAAGATATTCATTCAAAAAGAGGGCTTTTGAAAATGGTTTCCAAGAGAAGAAAATTGCTGAAGTTTCTTAAAAAAGAAGACGAGAAGAAATACAATAAAGTCATTAAAGCGGTAGGGCTAAAAAAATAGAATATAGAATATAGAAAATCTTACTTTCTATCTACTACATTCTATGTTTAAATTATGGTTATTAAGCATATAGGGCAGAGAGTAGGGGTTTTGGTGGACGTTCAAAATCTTTATTACTCGGCTAAACATTTATACAAGTCAAAGGTTAATTTTAAAGAGATTTTAAAAACGGCGATTAGCAATAGAAGCTTAATTCGCGCTTTCGCTTATGTAGTCAGGACGAAATCGGGAGAAGAAAAGCCGTTCTTTGAAGCATTAACTAAATTAGGTATCGAGACGAGAGTAAAAGATCTTCAAGAATTTTATGGAGGGCAAAAGAAAGCCGATTGGGATGTAGGGATAGTCATCGACGCTATAAGGATAGCGCCGAGCATAGACGTTTTAGTTCTTGTCTCCGGGGACGGTGATTTTATTTCTTTGCTTGAGTATTTAAAGAATCGGGGGAAAAGAATAGAAGTTATGGCTTTTGGCAGGTCAGCTTCTGGCCGCCTAAGAGAATCAGCCGATGAATTTATCGATTTAGGGGAGCGTCAAGAAAAATATTTGTTAAAAAAATAATAAACGGCGGAGAAAAAAAGATGTGCAAATATGTGAAAAGATTTATTCAGGAAGAAATTGGAGAGTAGGTTTGCCGAACAAGTCTATTCGTATATTCGTAATTGATCCGCTATTAATTGTTTTTATGAAATTTGACCTAAGCTTAGATGGAAAAAAAATAGAAGTGGAATTTGATAATTTAGCCGAACAAGCAAATGGCAGTGTTCTAGTGCGTTCTGGCGACACGATGCTCTTAACTACTTGCGTGATGGCTAAAGAGGACAGAGAAAATCTTGATTTTTTTCCCTTGACCGTTGAGTACGAAGAAAAATATTACGCCGCTGGTAAAATTAAAAGCTCTCGTTACATGAAACGAGAAGGTCGGCCTTCAGACGAGGCGATTTGTAATGCGCGTTTGATTGACCGTGCTATCAGGCCAAGGTTTCCGGAAGAATTTCGGAGAGAGGTCCAGGTTATTTCTACCGTTCTCTCTTGGGACAAAGAAAATGATCCCGATGTCCTTGGGCTAATAGGCGCTTCTCTTGCTCTTTCCGTTTCTAACATTCCTTGGTTTGGGCCAATAGCGGCTGTAAGGGTTTGCAAAAAAGAGGGGAAATTCATTCTTAATCCTAACTATCAGGAAAAAGAGGGTAGCGAGATAGACCTTGTTATAAGCGCGGTTTATAATAAAAAGAAAGAACTTTTAATAAATATGATCGAAGGGAGCTCCGATGAAGTAAGCGAGGAATCCGTTCTAGAAGCAATTGAATTTTCAAGAAAATACCTAGAAAGGCTTATCGATTTTCAAGAGGAAATTTCAAAAAAAATTGGGAAAGAAAAAGAGCCTTTAAGTCAAGCCAAAATAGACGATTCTTTGGAAGGCGAGATTGGTAGTTTTTTGGGAAATAAATTAGAAAATGCTTTTTTTCAAAAAGATAAAAATGAAAGAGACGAAGCAATAAGAAAATTAAAAAAAGAAATCATTACTTTTCTCGAGAAAAAATATTCTGACTCCCCTTCCCTCGAAGATAAAACAAAGCAAGTTTGGAAAATTCTTGAGAAAGGAATAAATAAACTGGTCCA
>CAYZZO010000043.1:0-5046 GCA_964483075.1 uncultured Candidatus Saccharibacteria bacterium
TCATTGCCAATTATATTTTAGACTATCTTAGTTAAAAGGTTTAAAAATAACATAAAAAATAAAATTATCATAATATGATTCAACCCCAAAATAATTCTCATTCTCCAGAAAAAGGTAAACAACATCCTAAAATAACAAACGAAGAAGTCGTTAAAGAGTGGTTTCCTCAAGGGGAAAAAAGAGTAGAAAGGCTATCATTGACCCAGCAAGAAAAAGAGGATAAGCTTAAGCTAAAGAAGGAGATTGAGAAAATATATTTGCCTTCTGAAAAATTATCAGAAATCAAACAACGAGCCGAAGAATTAACGGCCCAGCCTCTCCGAGATAAAATTGTCCACCTCTTGGGGTTAGCAAAAAAGAAAGGATTAACCTACGCTCTAAAAATGGCGCGAGAAACTAATGATCCCTTAACTATTGACCTCTTCCACGACATTTTAGCAAAAAATCATACCTTTGAAAAATTCACCCAATAATATATGATTTTGCTTATTTTAACTATTATTTTCCTTGTGGGGATAATTTTTGGCTATTTATTTTTTTTGGTGAAAAGAAAGAAAAGAAAACTTTTTGATAGCTTAGCAATGACCCTTTTCTCTATTAAAATGCCAAAATATGCGGAAAAATCCGGAAAAGAGCGGGATATAAAATCTCTTATAGGCATGGCTGAACAAATATATTCTAATTTTCTTTATCTCAAAAAACCTAACTTTTTTTCTCCTACCCCTCGGGTGACTCTAGAAATTGCTTCGAAAGCAGGCGAAGAAAATATTGCTTTTTATGTTGCTGTTCCTAAAAATATAGAACAGAATTTAGAAAAATATATCCAAGGAGTATATCCAGGCGCTGTAGTTGAGAGGGTGCCCCAGGATTATACCATCTTTGAACCTCAAGGAGAAGCAGCCGGCGCCTTTTTAAAACTCAAACAGCCTTTTTATTTCTCTTTGCCTACTTATAAAAATGTAGAAAGCGATCCACTAAGTATCATAACTAATGCTTTTGGTAAAATTTCTTCGCATGAAGGAGCGGCAATCCAAATAGTTTTAAAGCCTACGTCTTTAAAATTAAAAGATAACGGGAAACGCATTCTTGCCTCTCTACGAGAGGGAAAACCTTTAAAAGTTGCTTTAGCTGAGGTTAGTGGAGGAATTGTCGATAAATCTATTGATACTTTTTCTAAGATTTTACTTGCCAAAAAATCCGACCAAGATACATTAAAGAAAAAATTTACCCAAAAGCCAATTTTAGACGAAGCACTCATAAATGCGATTCAGGCAAAAATTCAAAAACCCATAATTGAAACAAACATTAGATTATTGGGAACAGCTCAGACTCAAATTAGAGCAACCGAGATTCTAAATTATCTTATAAATGCTTTTAACCAATTTACTTCTGTTTTTAATTCTTTCTCTCCTAAGATATTAAAAAAGAGAAAATTAAAACATTTCCTTTATAACTTTATTTTTAGAAATTATGATAAGGTCCAAAAAGTCGTTTTAAATCTTGAGGAGCTATGCAGCATTTATCATTTTCCTCTTCCATACCTTGAGTCTCCCCATATTCAATGGATTAAAACCAAGGAAGCAGCACCACCAACCGAACTTCCAGTTACAGGGACGGTTATCATAGGCAAAACTATTTTTCGCGGAGAAGAAAAACCGGTGTATTTTGCTTCTCCAAAAGACCGGCGGCGTCACTTTTACATAATAGGGCAAACTGGCGTAGGGAAAACAGCTCTTTTGCAAGAATTAATTAGACAAGACATAGCTAACGGAGAAGGAGTAGGGGTTTTAGATCCTCATGGCGATCTGATTGAAGCTACATTAGCTAATATCCCTAAAGAAAGAGCTAATGATGTGATTCTTTTTGAACCTTTTGACTTGAGCCGGCCTTGCGGATTAAATATGCTTGAATGGGAAACTCCGGAACAAAAAGACTTCGCTGTCTCGGAAATGATATCAATATTTGCAAAACTTTTTCCTCCAGAGATTATTGGCCCAATGTTTGAACACTATATGAGAAATGCAATGCTAGCTTTAATGGCAGATAAAAATGATCCTGGTACTTTGGTTGAAATTCCAAGAATTTTTACCGATAGAGAATTCATGGAAAGAAAATTAGAAAAAGTGAAAAATCCTCTCGTAAAAAGTTTTTGGCAAAAAGAGTGGTTAAAGACTACGGGTCAAACTAGATCCGATATGTTGGGCTATGTAGTTTCTAAGGTAGGTCGATTTGTAGAAAATGACATGATGAGAAATATTATCGGTCAAGCTCATTCAGGATTTAATTTCGATAATTTGGTCAACAGCAAAAAAATATTTTTGGCCAATCTCTCAAAAGGCCTTACAGGTGAAATGAACAGTTCGTTGTTGGGACTTATTTTGGTTTCCAAAATACAAATGGCTACATTAAGAAAAGGGAAAATACCCTTAGAACAACGCAGGGATTTTTACCTATATTTAGATGAATTTCAAAACTTCACCACTGACAGCATTGCTACTATTCTGGCTGAAGCTAGAAAATACCGTTTAAACCTTATTATTGCTCACCAGTTTATTGCTCAGCTCAAAGAAAAAATTAGAGATGCGGTGATGGGAAACGTTGGGAATATTGCAATTTTTCGAGTAGGAGCAGAAGATGCTGAATTTCTGGAAAAACAATTTCAACCAGAATTCTCGCACTTCGATCTTCTTAATTTGGATAACTTTCAGCTTATTATCAAAATGATGATTAACGGTTCCCTTTCATCTCCATTCAAAATGAAAACATTGCCCCCAAAAAATGGGAATAATGGAATAATAGAATTAATTAAAAAAATATCTAAGTTAAAATATGGTCGCCCGAGGACAATTGTTGAGCAAGAGATATTAGAAAGGTCCCAACTTAATAAATCATAAAATAGAAATTAGCTGCTCAATTAAAGGTCGTAAATTTTAAATAAAAATCACCTATAATGAAAACAAAAAATCAAGAGTCAAAAGAACCAAAAATAGAATCTTCTGAAAATACAGAAAAAGAATTAGAAACAGAAAATGAAGTGAAAGGAGAGGGTAAACCCCTTGAAATTCGAGAAGAGACATTGCCTTGGGAAGGGGAAGGGGAAGAAACACAAAAAGCACTTTCTAAATTCTACCAAGAAGATTTAAATCTCAACGAGGAAACAAAGGAAGGTCTTGATCATTTTCTTGGTCAAGAAATAGATAAGGAAAAAATAGAATTCGCTAAAAAATGGTTTCAAGACCATCGCACTGACTTGGAGGATCAATACGGAAAAGTTATCAAAAAAAAGAACTTAAGCGAAAGTTTTATCTACAATATAGTTAACGAACACGAAGGATTTAAAGATCTCAAAGAGAAAAAAACATATCAAGAACAGAATGAAAAAATTCAAAATGTACAGGCCTTAAAATATGATTTAAAAAGAGCTAAATACCTCCCCATAGATAGTAGATTTATTATTTTAAACCGTCTTCAGAAAAAAACAGAAGAGTTAGAAAAAGAGTTAACAAAAGGAGGAAGTGACGAAGATCAGTCAACTATCCAATTTCAGTTGGGTGAATTATCAAAATTTAAAAGAGAACTGGTTGAAAAAACCACCGGAGAAAACTTAGAGAAAACGGATGAACAAAAAGTGAAACCGTTGACAGAAAAGAGTGAATATATAAAAAACAACCTTGAAGATGGCCTAAAAGATATTGATGATAAGGCAAAAAAGAACACATTGGATCCAGAGAAACTGAGAGACGCAGAAACTCAAGCATATCTTGAATATCTTCACTATACGTCTAAAACAAAAGGGTTGTTTAAAAAGAAAATAGAAATTTCTGATGAAAATGGGAAAAATCTAGGCTCGTTCAAAAAACAAGGGGGAAAATTAAGATTAATCTTAAGAAACAAATTAGAAGAAGTTATCCAGGAAGACTTAGGAAATCAATGGGAAAACCTAAATAATAATAGGAAACAAGAAATTCAAGAGAAGATTAAAGAAGAAATAAAACAATTTGCTAAATCTCCGGAAAAAGCGGAGGGGGGAATAGAAGGAGTATATAAACGATTAAAAGAAAGATTGATTAACGAATTTATAGAAAAAGATCTCAAAAATAATCCTAAAAGTAAGGCGGAAATGGGAAAACTAGAAAAAGAACTTGGGGAAAAAGGGAGTGGGAAAAAGATAAGTGAGCTAATGCACGAAAGTCTTCACCGAAAAGGAGAATTTCAAAATTTAACAGGAGATGGTGAACAAGATGCAGAGAAGTTAAGCAAAATTGCAGAAAATTTTTGTGGAATTAACGCCCCTCGAGAAACCATAGTGAAGATAGAAAAAGCGATGGCTAAAAAAGGGAAAAGTTACGAAAAGGCGGCAGGGTTACGAGAAGGATTTGCCTTCTGGGTCATAGAATTCCTCATAGAACTTACGCTTTCTTTAGCAAAAGAAGCAAAATCTGAATTAGATAAAGAACAGGATAAAAAAGATAAGAGAGGGAATAAAAAGTGAAAAATTGCGCTTAACTTTATTTTCATTCTCTCATAATTAGAATTTTTGTTGAAATGTCATTCTATCAATAAACTATATGAGCATATTTAATAATGCAAGCTTAACAAAATTCATTAGAGATCTTGGGATTGACGAGGAAAAAAAGAGTTTCTTACTCTCAAAACTCCCAACGATGGATTTGGAAGAAAGAGGAAAATTGTTAAAGGTTTTAACCCAAACCTATATTCTTGATCTAGAAGAAAAAAAAGCAATTGAACGAATGAAAAAATATTGGAATATATAGATTTCCGAAGAATTTCCCCAAAAATATTCTTGGACAAGATTTATTGCCAAGACAAGAAGGGAGAATGTTTTAAGAAAGCGAAAACAAAAAATATATTTTATCTATCGTTTTGTTTCTTGCAGTGCCTAAAAATCACAAAGCAGGATAGTTTTTTAATACCAGGCTTCGTGTTCAATTCCTTTTAGGACAAGGTTGCTATATAATCTATTTATATTCTTGTTTGCACTTTAAAAAAATATTGGAAAGGAGGAGAGAAAAATGAAGAGAATAA
>CAYZZO010000044.1:0-4973 GCA_964483075.1 uncultured Candidatus Saccharibacteria bacterium
TCCCGGCGAAAAGTTAAAATTGTAAATGTGAACTAATTAATGCTTTTTAGATCTTTTCTCCCGTGACCTGATGCTCGCTTTTATAAATTCTTTAAAAAGCGGATGAGGCCTTAACGGTCTTGATTTAAATTCCGGATGAAATTGGGAAGCAACAAAAAAAGGATGATTCTTAATTTCAATAATTTCCACGAGGTTTCTTTTTGGGTTAATTCCAGCAAAAATTAATCCTTTTTTTTCTAAAATTTTCTTATAATCATTATTAAACTCATAACGATGACGATGTCTTTCCGATATTTTAAGCTGGTTTGCGCCTTTTCCTCCATAAGCAGCAAAACTTATAGTATTTGGAAATATTTTACAGTCATAAGCTCCAAGCCGCATCGTTCCCCCGTAATTTTTTTTCTTTAGAAGAACTTTCTGTTCCGGCATAATATCGATTATCGGTTCTTGACAATTAGGAGTCGTTTCTGGAGAACAAGCATTTTTGATATTGCAGACATTTTTCGCAAATTCTATTACTGCTAATTGCATTCCAAGACAAAGTCCCAAAAAAGGGATTTTATTTTCTCTGCAAAATTTAATTGTTTCTATTTTTCCGCTTACTCCTCTATTGCCAAATCCTCCGGGGACAATAACGCCATCTAAATTCATTAAATCGTTTTTAAGATTTTTTATTAGCTCGTGCTTTTTGTTGGAGAATCTTGCCGGATCGTATTTTTCAGCAGAGAGCCAGATGATTTCAGGCTTTTTGGAAAAAAAATAAGAAGCATGTTTTATTGCTTCTATTACGGAGATATAAGAATCCGTTAAGGTAAATTTTCCTGTCTTAAAATATTTTCCGACAATACCTATTCTGACGGTTTTTTTTGCTTTTTTTATGGTTTTTATTAAAGATTCCCAATCCTTGAGATCTGTTTTTTTCTTTTGTTTTAAGTTTAGTTTTTTGAGAATTCGGTTGCCTAAATTATCTTTTTCAAAATTGAGAGGAACCTCGTAAATGCTATTAATATCCGGAGCAGAAATAACATCTTCTGCTGATATGTTGCAAAATATTGATATTTTTTTCTTTCTTACTTCGTCTAAAGAAACGATAGAACGAGCTAAAATTATATTCGGCTGTATACCTGCGGAATTTAAAGTTCTAACGGCGTATTGGGTCGGCTTAGTTTTCATTTCGCCGATAATTCTTGGTACGGGTAAATAGCTTACCAATATAAAAAGAACGTCATTTGGCTGACTAAGCTTCATCATTCTGGCCGCTTCCAGAAAAAGCATATTTTGATATTCGCCAACTGTTCCTCCAATCTCAATTAAAACAAAATCAGATTTTGTTTTTTTCCCCGCTTTTTTTATTCGTGAGATTACTTCGTTTGGAATATCAGGAACAACCTCTACGCATTTCCCCTTATATCCTAAATTTCTTTCTCTTTCTATGACTGACAGGTAAACTCTTCCAGTGGTCATGTAGTTTTCGTTATAAATATTTTCGTCTAAAAATCTTTCGTAGTTTCCGATATCTTGATCGCATTCAATTCCATCATCGGTCACAAAAACCTCTCCGTGTTCGATTGGATTCATTGTCCCGGCGTCAACATTGACATAAGGGTCAATTTTAATAGCTGTTACCTTAAATCCTTTACTTTTTAATATTTTTCCTATCGAGGAAACGGAAACACCTTTTCCGATGCCAGACATAACCCCCCCGCCAACAAAAATATATTTTGTCATTTATTAAACCTAATAAGTAATAATCTTTTCTACTGCAATTTGAATATTTCGGTTTCCTTGCCTACTGGCAGGCAGGCGAAATTATACGTCTCTTCGTTTTTCACAAATTTCGCTCGAAATCTTCAAATTTCGCTACGAAAAATTATTATGTATTAAGTTTATTTTCTTCGTTTATTATTATTTTTATCTCTGCTTCTAAATTATGTTCAAGTTTAATTTTTACCAGGAACTCTCCGGTTTCTTCTATTGGTTTCTTTAATTCTATCTGGTCTTTTTTAATATTAACCCCTAATTCTTTTAATTTCTTTGAAATTTTTTGAACTGTTATTTTTTCGAATAATTGTCCATTTTCCCCCGTCTTAATTGGAATTAAGATTTCCATGCCATCAATTTTTTCAGCTATTTTCTCCGCCTCCTTTAATTCTTCTTCTGCTTTATGCCCTTTAATCTCTTTTTGTAATTCCAGCCATTCCAAAGAGGCTTTGGTTGCTTGTCTTGCTAGTTTTTTTGGAAACAGAAAATTTCTGGCGTAACCGTCTTTAACTTCTTTAACTTCATATTTCTTTCCAAATTTTTCTATATTTTTCAAGAGGATAATTTTCATATGATTGATTTAATTGTTCTAAATGATTTATTTTATTTTACTTTATTTCCTTTATTATTTCAATAGCTTTATCGAGTTGAGGGTCGCGTCCCTCTTTATAGTCATCTTCACTCATCTTTACTTCGATATCTGGTTTTAATCCTTGGTTTGCTATTAAATTTCCCTTAGGCGTCAACCAATTAGCGACAGTTATTTTTAAACTTGAACCATCTTTTAGATTCTTTAATTCTTGAACGCAGCCTTTCCCGAACGAAGTCTTTCCAATTAGTTTTATTCCCCTATTTTCTCTTAGGGCTGCCGCTAAGATTTCGGAAGCAGAAGCAGATCCTTTGTTAATCAAAATAACTAATGGGTAGCTTAAAAGTTGGGAATTACCTCTGGCTTTGTAAACTTGATTATCTTGCTTTCCGCCAAAATCCTCAGTTACCACCGTTTGGCCGTTTTTTAAAAACCAACCAGCAATATTTTGAGCTATTTCTAAATATCCTCCTGGATTATTTCTGAGGTCTAATATTATTTTCTTTGCCGGACTATTTAAAATATTAATTGCCGCTTCTCTAAAGTCAGAATCAGCCTTTCTTGAAAATTGATATAGGTTTATGTAAGCGATATCTCCATTTTTATCTTTTTTACCAGTTTCCGATGATATTAATTTCCAGCTTAAAGAAGGAACGCTAATAATCGCTCTTTCCATTGTAATGTCTTTTGGTGATTTCCAGTCATCGCGCGCTATAGTTAAAGTTACTTTTGTTCCCTTTTTTCCCCTAATAAGCTTTACCAGGCTTTCAATGTTTAAGCCGTTAGTCGAAGTTCCATCTACCTTTATGATTTTATCTCCAGGCCTTAATCCTGCCTTTTTAGCTGGCGTTCCCTCTAAAGGAGAAATAACTTGGAATGTCCCGCTTCTTATTCCTATTTCTATGCCAATTCCTCCAAAGCTTCCATTTACATCTTCTAAAAATGTTTTTGCTTCTTGTGGCTTAAAAAAAACAGTATAAGGGTCTTTTATAGAATTTACCATGCCTCCTATTGCTCCGTAAACCATTTCCTGATTATCAAGCGTTTTTGGGGTAGCATAATCTTTGTGAATTTCGTTCCAAGCATCCCAAAAAAGGGAAAAATTAATCCCCTCTGGCTGGCAGGTCTGGCAAACTTTTCCAGTCTGGCCTAACCAAAAACCCATGCCAAAAACGGCTATAAATAAAATTATTATTAAAAATGATGATATTTTTCTTTTCAAAATATATTTGTCTTCTTTTAGAAGTTTTATGAAAATTTAGACGATATTTTTTCAGTATCGCTTCAAAAATTTTTGCGGGAAAATAGCAAAGATAAAAATTTTAGGCAAAAAACTGTATTTCATAATTCAAGATAAATGCTATGCAATAATTATATCAAACTTTTTTCCTTAAATCAAAACATTGTATCGAATGACTACATTTGTGACAGTTGCCTGTATTTTATCGTATATTCAATAGGGTCGACTCGCCTAAAATATAAGTGTGAAAAAAAATATAGGGAGATGAAATATCATCTCCCTTTTTTGTTTTGTTTACTTTCTTGCAAGATCTGCATTTTCCTCCTGCGTTTCACCAGGTGTGATTCCTGTGTCTATTTTGAGGCTCTTATATCCAGAAGCACTATACATAGAAGAAACATGCATTCTCTCCTTAATATAGCACGATCCCTTATAATACCCAGACGAATCAGTCGCAACACTTATCAGGATACTACCGTTTGCATCTGTCATTGTAAATGTGGCTCCCGAAATTCCTTTTCCAGTGGTACCGTCTTTTATGTATCCATGCTGAGTATAGATTCCGGGACTAACAGGACCTCCCCCAGAAGGACCTCCCCCAGAAGAACCTCCTCCCCCAGAAGAACTGCCTCCTCCCTTACCACATGACGAGGTAAAGGAAGCAAGGAAAAATATTCCTACGGCCACTAACAAAAATAATCTCCATCTCATTTCGTTTCCTCCTTTCATTTCGTTTCCTCCTTTCATTTCGTTCCCTTTAATGAATTTTACAAATTTTACAAAACTTACCAACTAATATTGAATTCTTTCATTACTACCTCCTCTTTTCCATTATTATTTTCAAAAGACACCTTTACTCTCCATCGCCCCGTAACAGGTTTATCGGTGGAAATACTTGGAAAAAGATCATCAAGAATGGATGAGTTTTTGGGAGTGAGACAAAAATAGACCTTTCCCCACCCTTTCGCATCAAAGGTGTTAGAGGTTATCGTCTCCCATTCCATAGTTGAAGACAACTTTTGCCAATTCACATCTGCCCAACCATAAAAAGGCCGGGATAAAATAATGTTAAGGTAAATGGTGTCAGTAGGAACGAGCTTCTTCGTTTCAATTCCAAATCTCTTCATTTCGGAAAACCAGGATGTTTTTATAATACTTATTACTTTCGCGCCTGCAATTTTCGTGACTTTGGAAGAAACATTTTGGCTTTTAACCGTATTTACCTTCTTTTTTACAACTTTGGCTTTCGCAACTTTCTTCTGCCTCTTCTTTTTAGCCTTTACGCCTGCAATTTTCGTGACTTTGGAAGAAACATTTTGGCTTTTAATCGTATTTACCTTCTTTTTTACAACTTTGGCTTTCGCAACTTTCTTCTGCCTCTTC
>CAYZZO010000045.1:0-4804 GCA_964483075.1 uncultured Candidatus Saccharibacteria bacterium
GCTCCTAAGACTTCTCCTAAGAGCAGAGCCTCATATTTCCTTGGTCTAATAAAATCTTGTTCAAGTTGCGACAGAGGAAGTTTTTTAATTTCGACCTCAACTCCTATCGCTCCCCATTGCTTTTTTAAAATTTCTGCAACTTTCAACATTTGCGGCTGGTCAACAGTAACAAGGGAAAACTTTAAAGGTATGGTTTCCTCTGATGCGGGAAAACAGATTTCGTTTAATTTTTTCTGAGTTGTTTTGCCAACGATGCCTGTTCCTTGCTTGAAATTCCAAGGCTCTAAAATTTCTTTAGAATATTTCTCTTGTAAATTAATAACCGCTTGTTTTGTTTTTTCTCCAAAGTATCCTGTTATTTTTCCCTCTGGATAAATTTTTTCTTTATCAGTGTTTAAACTAGCAAGGCATTTCTGAAGTTCTTCTACGTCCTTTCCTTTCGAGCCGTTTTCGAGCCGTTTTTCAAAAGTAAAACTTCTTTTTTCCTTAACGAATTTTTCTCTTAAGCCATTTTTATTTTCCTTAAATCCTGTTTTTTCTAATATCTCTTTCGCTTTTTGAGGATTAAATTCATAAATTTCTTTTGGCTCCTTAAATCCATAGATGTTTGGAAGAATAGGTGATTGCGAAATCTCTCTGGCAAGACGAGGAGAATTTTCTTTAGTCCCAAAAACCCTTTCAACAATTTCTTTTCTATCGACTGCGTAATTTAAAGCCAGTCTAACGTTTTTATCGGCAAAAATTTTCGCCTGGTTTTTATTAAAAAAAACAGAAAAATAACGGGGGAAAGAAAGAAAATAAGTTTGCCAATTATTTCCGAGCTCTTCAAAAGAATTTAAGAAAAGTCCGTCAATGTTTCCTTTTTTCGCTTCTCTTATTAATTCTTTTTCATTATTAAAAAATAAAAATTCTATCTTAGCTATATTTGGATTTTTCCCGAAATAAAGAGGATTTTTTATTAAAGTGGCAGATTTTATATAATTAGAATCAGTGCGATTCATCTCTTTAATTTTAAAGGGACCAGAACCGATAGGATTTAGGTTATAATCATTTTCCAAAGGAAGATTTTTTGGCGCAACCTTTTCCCAAATGTGCATTGGCAAGATTTTTAAAGTGCAGTTTTCAAGAAAAGCGCTATATGGTTTTTCTAAGTTAAATTTTATCGTTCTATCATCAATTTTTTCAACCTTTACTCCGACCCAGTTTGGCAATAGCGGACTTTTGCTTTCTTGGTTCTGAATTGTCTTTACGGTAAAGACAACATCATCTGCCTTAATCGGTTGTTCGTCTTGCCAAAAGATATTTTTTCTTAGATAGAAAGTATAAGTTTTACCGTTTTTGCTTATTTCATATTTTTCGGCTAGATCAGGAACAATTTTCATATCTTTATCATATTTCATCAAGCCGGAGAATATAAGCTGGACTAAATCTCTATCAGAATCTGAATTGGCGTAAATGGGGTTGATAAATCTTGGTTGCCCGATAACCCCTTCTTTATAAGTTCCTCCAGAAGCGGCTTCAATTTTAGTGTTTTTTAGATAAAAACTATTTATTAAAAAAACAGAGGAGAAAAAAGCCGAAATAAAAAAAATAAGAAAATAAATTTTTTCTTTCTTTTGCAGAACTTTAAAAAACTTTTTCCATTGCGGCCATTTAGGCCATTTTTTTATTCTTTCGAATGGTTTCACGACAAAAAAAGATTCATTAAGGCCAGAATAATAAAAATAATCCCGAGAATTATAGAAGCCCAATAAATTTTTTTCTCAAAACCGCGCCTAGTGGCGTAGAATCCTTCTCCTCCTCCGCCAAAAGCAGAACCTAAAGCAGTTCCTCTTTGCTGAAGAAGGATGGAGACAATTAAAAGAGTAGAGACTAGAATTTGAGATATTATTAAAATGGTTTTCATAACTTGTTACTAAAGATTTATTTCTTAGAATTTACGAGGCCGAAAAATAAGTTTAGCAGCCATATTATAACTGTTGTCCAAAAAAGAGGAACGATTCCTTCGATTTCTATCGGAGAAAAAATATCAACTACTACCCATACAAGAAACATATCAATAACTAAAGCGGATAGCCCAAAGGTAATAAATTTTAAAGGAAATAAAATCAACTTTAGTATTGGCTCTATGAAAAAATTAGTTAATCCTAAAAATCCTCCGGTGAACAGTATTGCCTTGAAAGGGCCACTATACTCTATTCCGTAGATAAAACTTGTTAATTGGCTCTGGCTTATTTTAATGGCTAAAAAAAGCCCAAATATTCCGGCAATAATATTAAATAACAACCTTCCTATCATGTTACATAGTATCAGTTCATATATAGTATCAGTATTTTAATTTTAGGTCAATGAAAATTAAACGGAATGGGACAGATTAAAGTCAAATTTTAGCGATGTCATAGGTCTTGACAATTTTCTTTTTGTCGTTAAAATAGGAACTGACGCTTGGAGGTCGCAAGCGATAAAATTATATTGCTATATTGCTATATTGTCAAAAGTTGACGAAAAATTAGCGATTTAGCGGTTTAACAATTTAGTTAATATGAACATCAAACCATTATCTGATTATATATTAATTGAGCCGATAAAAGAGGAAGAGAAAACGAAAACAGGTATTTTACTTCCTCAGACAGCTGAGAAAGAAAGACCTGAGCAGGGCAGGGTGATTGCCGTTGGCCCGGGCCGAAAAACTTCTTCGGGAAAAATTATTTCCATCGAAGTAAAAAGAGGAGATAAGGTCTTATTCACTAAATATGGGCCAAACGAAATAAAAGTCGAAGACAAAGAGTATTTAATAGCAAAGCAAGAAGATATACTTGCTATTATTGAATAAATTTAATAATAGCAAATTCCAAATCACAAACAAATTCAAATGACCAAAATTTAAAACTCAAAATAAGATTTTAATTTTATTTTAGACGAAGTTAAAGAAGTTTTGAGTTTGTAATTTCGGATTCATTTGTAATTTTAGTGTTTGTAATTTGTAATTTCTTTCGTGGAACAAAAATATTATGTCTAAACAAATTAAATATCAAGAAGAGGCAAGAAGAGAGCTAAAAAAAGGAGCAGACAAATTGGCTAATGCGGTCAAGGTTACCCTGGGACCAAAGGGAAGGAATGTTGTCCTAGACAAAGGATTTGGCGCCCCGACTATCACCAATGATGGTGTAAGCATTGCCAAAGAGATTGAATTAGAGGATAGAGTTGAGAATTTAGGCGCTGAAATCATTAAAGAAGTGGCTGAAAAAGCAAATGACGTTGCCGGAGACGGTACGACTACTGCTGTTGTTTTAGCTCAATCGATAGTATCGGAAGGATTAAAAAATGTTGCTGCGGGAGCTAACCCTTTGGCCGTCAGGAGAGGGATTGAAAAAGGAGTCGAGAAAATAGTCGAAGAATTAAAAAAAATGAAAAGAGAGGTTACAACCAAAGAAGAAAAAGCGCAGGTAGCAACTATTTCTGCCGAAAACAAGGAAATAGGGAATTTAATCGCCGAAGCAATGGAGGAAGTTGGCAAAGACGGGGTTATTACCGTAGAAGAATCAAAGGGATTTGGCATTCAGAAGGAAATTGTTAAAGGTTTACAATTTGACAGAGGATACATCTCTCCTTACATGATAACTAATCCAGAGAGAATGGAAGCCGTGTATGAAGACCCCTATATTTTAATTACAGATAAAAAGATTTCTGCATTAAATGATATATTGCCAGCGTTAGAAAAGATAGCGAAAAGTGGAAAAAAAGAATTGATTATTATTGCCGATGACGTTGATGGCGAAGCGCTTGCAACGTTGGTAGTCAATAAGCTTCGAGGAACTTTTAATACGTTAGCTATAAAAGCTCCTGGGTTTGGCGATAGAAAGAAAGAAATGCTTGATGATATAGCAGTCGTTACCGGAGGCGAAGTGATCTCTGAAGAAAAAGGATTAAAGATTGATGGCGTTGAATTAAATATGCTTGGCTCTGCTAGGCGTGTTGTCTCAACAAAAGAAAATACCACTATTGTCGAGGGAAAAGGAGATAAAGAGAAAATTGACGGGAAGATAATTCAAATTAAAAAAGAATTAGATAAATCTGATTCTGATTTTGACAAGGAAAAACTGCAAGAAAGATTGGCAAAATTAGCCGGCGGAGTGGCAGTCATTAAAGTTGGCGCAGCAACTGAGGTTGAGCAAAAGGCTATTCAACATAAAACAGAAGACGCCTTGTCAGCGACGAAAGCAGCAGTTGAAGAAGGAATTGTTCCCGGGGGCGGAGTGGCCTTGCTTAATGCGGGATTATCCTTGGAAAAAGTCGAGACCGAAGAAGAAGAAAAAATAGGAATAGATATTTTGAAAAAAGCATTAGAAGGGCCTGTTCGCCAGATTGCCCAGAATGCGGGAATTGACGGAGCAGTAGTTATTCAAAAGATCAAAGAAGAAAACAGCTTTGGCTACGGTTTTAACGCTCAAACAATGAAGTACGAAGACTTAATGAAATCAGGAATACTTGACCCGACTAAAGTGGTTAGGTCGGCTCTTCAGAACGCTTCCTCTGCCGCTGCGATGTTTTTAACAACTGAATGTGTTGTTGCTGAAAAAAAGGAAGAAAAAGGAGTAGGCGAGCAGATGCCCCAAATGCCACAGATGCCTCCTGGCTACTAAGCGGCTATTGAAAAATTTAGAAGAACAATGAAAAGTCCTGCTTTTAGCGGGACTTTTTGGTAAGTTGTTGCAGAAACTCGTAAATGCCAAGATATATATAGTATCCAGACCTTGACAAATTATTTTAATAACAATAGAATAAAGACGTATAGTAAGAACCA
>CAYZZO010000046.1:0-4539 GCA_964483075.1 uncultured Candidatus Saccharibacteria bacterium
TTTTTCATAAAGAAAAGTTACATCTTTTTCTAAACTTTCTAACACTTTTGCCGCATTTTTATAAGCATTTATCCTAAAAGAAGAATCTCCTTTTATTTCTAAAAGCTTGGCTACTTCCTGAAATATTTTGGCAATTTTTTTATTGCTATTTGCCATATTTTTCTGCCGTAAATTTATAAATCGTGATCTCTTCTTCTTTTGGGTTGATATTGGCCTTTTGGCAGGCGATTAGAACTTGCTGCATTGCCGTATCCAGTCCTTCTAAGTCAGGAAGGAGAAGCCCGCTTTTGAATCCGCTCTTAACAATAATGCCATATTTCTTCGGGTCTAATCCCGCTTTTTTTAAATTTTCTTCGGAAAGCTCTAATGTGTCTTTAATATTTTTTACTTTTTTGGGCTCGCTTAGAATATAAACTATGTAAGAAAGGTTTAGAAGTTCGTCTTCCCTGATTGGTCCAAAGCGGTAATCTTCAGTAGCGGCGGCAATAGATGAATGTATTATTTCTTGAGCAATATTCTCTTGTGTTGGTAAAAATGTACCAACACATGCCCTTAATTTTTTATTTTTTTTAATCGTTACAAAAACGCCAGCTTTTCTATCTAAAAATTCTTTTGGAGAATTTAGAGGAGGAGGAATAATTTCTCCTGTTTCGATATAATTTTCGACCGCCGTTTTAGCAATTTCGGGCAAGGATATATTTTTGTTATGCGACATTGGATTGTATTAATATTAGTATTGGCTTTATTTTAATTTAAAATTTGTTTTATCCTCCTAACCTCTTCTTCCATAACCTTTCCTTCATATTCAGCGGCATGGTCATGGGCCGTATTATAGACAGGTTTTTTCTGGTCAAGGTGAATATTAAAAATCATCTCTTCGTTTTCCTCGTCAGGTTTTAAATAAATATGGAATCTGGGGTAACCGCTTCTTTCCAGGGGGCGAACAAAAGAAAGCTGAGAAGTTCTTTCTGGCAAATTGTAATATCCGATCCTTCTCATTAAAGTTATTGTATTTTTGCCTGATTTATTTTTTATAGTAAATTTCATAGTTGGAGCGCAGGGAATAGAAGTTAGTTAATTTTTTTAAATTTCACTTTCTAATTTAAAGTTAACTACTAAATATCCAACACCGAAAGGCCCCTCATAGGAAAGAATTTCCGGCTGGTAATTTATTCCCGATTCCTCTAATATTCCTAGAAGGAAAGAGAAAGAGCGCAATCCGCAATTGGCGGCCTCGGGATATAAATCATCTAATTTTAAGATTCTTTCAATATTTTTTTTCTTCAAAGCGTTAATAAATTCTTTATCGAATTTTGGACCATCGGAATGAAATCCATAAGGGCCATCTTTTTTAAGGCAATGCGACATATCGCCCGAAGCGATTATAGCGTAAGTATCGTTATTAATAGAACTTTTAATTTCATTAGATAATTCTTTACCTTTCTCAAACCAAAAAGAAGGAGGCTCTAAGCCGGTTAAAAAAGTTTTTATTTCTCCTTTAAAATCTTTAGCAAGAAAATAAAGCGGGACATTGAAGCCCCAGTCGAGATGTGGCGAGGAAATAACGATTTTATCGGGATTTAACTTTTTCAATTTTCCTCCCAATAAGTTTAAGTTTTTTATCGTTTCTTTTACCTCGTCTTTTTCTCTTTCCGAGCCAACGGCTGGCAAGAGAAGAGGAGGATGAGGAGAAATTGCAGCAAAGATAATTTTTGCCATGAAATTATTTTGTAATTAAATTTAAATCTTCTCCGCATTTGGGACATTTACCGTTTTTGTCAAATCTTTTAATTGAATAGCCAATTCTTTCTATAATTTTTGTTTTGCATTTTGGGCAGTAGGTATTTTCTGAGTCCAAATTGGGTATATTGCCCGTATAAACGTATTTTAGGCCGGTTTTTTTTCCGATTTCGTGAGCCATTTTTAATGTTTTGAGCGGAGTTTCTGGCAGATTTTTAAGCTTCCAAGAGAGCGCCTTAGAAAATCGAGTAATGTGCCAAGGAGTTTCAGCGCCTAATTCTTCCTTAATAAACTTAGCTATCTTTTCAAGCGTATCTTTTGAGTCGCTTAAGGTGGGAATAATTAAAGTTGTTATTTCTATCCAGATTTTTCCTTGTTTTTTTATTCGTTTTAAGGTGTCTAAAACAGGTTTTAATCTTCCGCCTGCGTATTTAACGTAAAAGTCGTTGGAGAAACTTTTTAAATCAATATTTACGGCATCTAAGTAGGGAGATATTAAATCAAATAGTTCCTTCGACCAAAAGCCATTGGAAATCCAACAATTTTTTATTCCTTTCTTTTTGGCTAATTTCATTATGTCAAGAGCGTATTCAGAAAAAATTGTCGGTTCTGTATAGGTGTAAGAAATACTTGGAAGCTGGTTTTCAATAGCCGTCTCAACAATTTTTTCCGGAGAAACATAATCTCCCTCAATCTTTTTTGTTAATCGTGGAGCTTGCGATATTTGCCAGTTTTGACAATTAGCGCATCGGAAATTACATCCAACGGTGGCAATCGAGAGCGAATAGGAGCCAGGTAAAAAGTGAAAAAGCGGCTTTTTTTCTATCGGGTCAATATTTACGGTAATTACCTTTCCGTAGTTTAAGGCAATTAGTTTTCCGTTCTGATTTTCCTTAACGCCGCATATTCCTCTTTGCCCGTTTTCGATAATACAATAATGAGCGCAATTTAGGCACTGGACTTTCTTGTCGGGTAATTTTCTATAAAGATAAGATTCAAAGGCTTTTATTTTCTCCTTCTTCACAAACATAACTTATTTTTCTTAATTCTTATTTTGATTTTACTCTTTTAAATCTTTATTCGCAAGAACCGGATTGGTTGGCGAAGTCTAATCTCTGCCAATCAAATTAATCTCTAAAACGCCTCAAAAGTTAGAAATAGGGCAGCAAATATTGACAATTAATTGTTTTTTGTTACTATAATTATAGTACATTTAATCTTTTAAAAAATTTTTAGGAAAGGAGGATTTTCCATGTTTGAAATGAAGTGTCCTCATTGTGGGGAAATGATTTTGGCATCAAGGTGGACAGTTTGTCCGAACTGCGGTTATGTTATTCATCGCAAGGCAAAGAAAAGTAAGAGCTCTTACAAGAGAGTAAGAGTGATAGTTCATCCTCCGGGTTATGACTTCAAAAGAAATAATCATCGCCGAGAGAAATAATTTTTCTCGGCTTTTTTTTCGCAATAAATATTGCTCCTATTCCTTTATTTTAGTAAGATATGATAAAAGAGAAAAATTGTTTTTCTCGTTTAATTCTATGCAAAAACATCGTATTTTTATTGCCATAAACTTACCGGATAAAATAAAAAATAGTCTGGTTAAAAAGCAAGAAGAAATTAAAAAATTATTTTCCGTTTCTTTGGACGAAGAAGAATTTCCGAGGAACGGGATTGTCGGGTGGATTAAAGCGTATAATCTTCATATTACTTTGGATTTTATTGGTTATGTTAATAATGATGACCTTCTAAAAGTATCTAAAATCGTGAAAGAAGTCGCCGTAAGGAGTAATCCTTTTTTAGTCAGATTAGGTAAAATCTGTTATGGCCCGCTTGCATCGCTTCCAGCTGAAAGCGGGATGCGCGCAGGTCCGATAAATAGAAAGCAGCCGAAAATGGTTTGGTCGGTAGGTCAAAAATCAAAAGAATTCGCTTTTTTAAGGGATGATTTAGAAAATTCTCTTTCTGATTTTCCGGAAAATCGCCAAAATTTATCCCTAAATAAAAAAGAACGAAAATTTTCTCCTCATGTAACATTAGGAAGAATTAGGCAATGGGAATGGAAACGAATCGATCCAGAAGAAAGGCCGATTATCGACGAAAACATTAATTTAAGTTTTTCGGTAAATTCTATAGAGATAATGGAGAGCGTATTAAAGAAAAAAGGAGCGGAATATACGACTCTCGAATCAGTTCAACTGGGTTGATTAAACTTTAAAAGTTTTAATTTTTAATATGAAGATACATTTTATTGGTATTGGCGGCATAGGCGTTTCTGCTCTCGCTCAATATTATTTAGCGGAGGGTTGTCAAGTTAGCGGTTCTGACTTAGCTTCTTCGGAGATTACGGATTATTTAAGGAAATTAGGGGTGAATGTTTCTATTATGCGACATTCAGCTAAAAACCTGCCAGACGATGTTAATTTGGTTATCTATAGTCCGGCAATTAATAAAGATAACCCTGAGTTGAAAAAAGCATATAAATTAAAATCTATGCCCTATGGTCAGCGTCCCATACTCCAAATTAAAAGTTATCCGGAAGCTTTAGGGGAATTAAGCAAAAAATATTTCACTATTGCTGTTTGCGGAACCCATGGAAAAAGTACGACCTCAGCAATGATTGCTTTAATCTTAATGAAAGCGGGATTAGACCCAACCGTGATTCTTGGCACAAAGCTTAAAGAATTCAAAGGAACCAATTTTAAAAAAGGAAAGAGTAAATATCTTGTCATAGAGGCGGACGAACATTTTGCTTCTTTTTTGAATTATAACATTCTTAGCATTTACCAAATAGGTATTGAT
>CAYZZO010000047.1:0-4530 GCA_964483075.1 uncultured Candidatus Saccharibacteria bacterium
ACAATATTATCATAAATAATACTAACAAAATATTTGCTTTTATAAAATTATTAATACTGACATTACTTGTCGATATTAAGCGGTCAATTTGTGTTTAAGAATATTTAACAAAATAAAAAAGAGGAGGAAAAGAAAATGGATTTAGGATTGAAAGAAAAACTGATTATCGTTAGCGGACAAACCGGTAAAATTGGCGACACGATTTGTAAGGTTCTCCGCTCCGAAGGCGCAAGGGTAATTGTAGCAGATAAAAAAAATGGAATTGATTTAAACAATTCCATAAATGCTCAAAAATTTCTTCTAGAAGACGCGATAGAGGGTGGAAGTCACAACCTTTACGGATATGTTTGCCTTATTTTTGGAGGAGGCGAAGAACGTGGAACTTTTGATTCTCAACCTCATGATAGCTGGATGGAATTAAAAGAGAATCTTCTAGCCGCTATTTATACGATTCAACAGGCAACACAAATAATGAAAGGACAGAGAGAAGGCCATATTGTAATTATGTCATCGATTAGTTCTCTACTTGAACCAGATGAATCCGCTTATGATATGGCAAAAAATACCCTTAACAGAATTGCTCCTGATATTGCTGCTTCGTACGGATATTGGAATATCTCTGCCACAACTTTGTGCTTAGGAGCCGTTGGCAAAACTCTTTACTGGCAAGAAAAAACATTGAACAGAATTGCTAATTCTGTTCCAGGCAAAAAGGTAATAAGCCCCGAAGAAATAGCTCACATAATCGCTTTTTTATTAAGCAATCATGCAAAAACATTTAATGGAACAACCCTGGTGACAAACAGGCGAATAGGAATGGAAACTAAAAGCAGTTTTCAAATGGATTGAAAGATATAAATAAGCCAGACAAAAAGGGAGGTAATAAAGGACTCTATCAAAGATAGAGTCCTGTTTTTTTCGTTAAGTTTAAGAATTAATATTATCAAAAACTGTGCAAGGTCGAACCTTGCACAGTTTTAACTATATAAAAGAAACCTATGTATTATTTTTTGATTTGCTTTAGAATAAACTCTGAAATTTCTTCTTCTGTAATTTTATATTTTTTTCTTAAATAATTGGCGCTTCCTATTACCGAAGGATATTCATCAGGAACTGCCACTCTTTTAAAAATTCCTTGCCAGCTTGACTCAGCCAATATTTCAGCTATTATCGAGCCCAAACCGCCAATAATATTATGTTCTTCTATGGTGAAAATATTCTTAATCTCTTTCACTTCTTTCAACAGCTCCTCTTTGTTAATCGGCTTTAAGGTATGGACATTTATCAATTTAATCTTGTATCCTAATTTTTCCAGCTTTTCTGTTGCTTCTAAGCTTGCCTCAACTTGAGCGCCAGAAGCAATTATCGCCCCATCTTTTCCGTTTCTTAAGACACACGGTTTGCCTATTTCTAATTTTGGTTTTCCCTCATACAGCTTCTTATCGACAGACTTTACTAGTCTGACATAAGTAGGAACGTTGGTTTCGTATGATTTAAGAATCAATAGCCGGGTTTCCTCTGAATTCGCTGGACAAATTATCGTCATATTTGGAAGAGACCTCAAAATAGCCACATCTTCAAGCGCATAATGGGTAGCCCCCAAGTCTCCATAGGAAAATCCTCCTCCCATTCCTATTATTTTGACATCAAGTTTTTGATAACAAATATCATTCCTGATTTGTTCAAAACATCTCATCGTCACAAAAGGAACGATTGAATAAACGTAAACTTTTTTTCCGCTTAAAGCTAGTCCAGCCGCCACCCCCATCATATTTTGTTCAGCCACTCCGCAGTTAATAAATCTTTTTGGAAATCTCTCCGCAAAATCTTCAAAAACCGAAAACCCTAAATCGCCAGTCAAAAGATAAACATCTTTGTCCCTCTCGGCCAATTCTGTTAAAGTTTTAATAAAAGTATTTCTCATTTTAACTCTTCTAATGCTTTTTTATATTCCTCTTCTGTAAAATGCTTATAATGCGATATTAATCTATCTTCTAAAAAAGAAATCCCTTTCCCTTTTACCGTATGGGCTATTACTAAACTTGGCTTTCCTTTTTGGAAAGGAATTTCCGAAAAAACATTTTCAATTTCTGAAAAGTTATGGCCGTCTATTTCTTTAACCTCCCAGCCAAAATCCTGCCATTTTTTTAGTAAAGGCTCTAAGTTTAAAACGTCGTTTATCCTGCCAAAAGCTTGAATTTTATTATAATCAATAATGCCGATTAAGTTATCCAGTTTATGGTGGCTGGAAAATAAAGCGGCTTCCCAAACCGACCCTTCTTGGCATTCGCCGTCTGACATTAAAACAAAAATTCTATAATCTTTATTATCATTTTTGGCCGCAACAGCCATCCCAGCTCCCATCGAAAGGCCATGTCCTAATGCGCCCGTAGAAACCTCCATGCCGGGAACCGCTCCTTTCGTTGAATGACCAGCTAATTTCGATCCATCTTGGCAATATGTTTCTAAGATTTCCTTTGGGAAAAACCCTCGTTGGGCCAATACTGCGTCCAAAGCTGCCACTGCATGTCCTTTACTCAAAATAAACCTGTCTCTTTCTGGCGCTAAAGGGCTTTTAGGGTCAATTTTTAATATTTTAAAATAAAGAACCGTTAAAATATCAACGCAAGATAAGGAAGAGCCAATATGTCCCCCTTTTGACCGATGAATCATTTTTAAAATATTTTGCCTAATTTCTTTTGAGATTTGAGAATAATCCATTTTTTCCAAAAATTTCTTAATATCTAAATACTTCAAACTAATTTTAGTGTAACTGAAATGATTAAAAAATCAACCAAAAAACAGTTGTGTTTTCTTTCTATAATAACGATATCGTGGTCTCGTTCTTATGGGAAAACACTTTAAAGCTCTTAGTTTTAGAATAGAGCTCTAAAAAAAGTTTTGAATAGTATCTTTATATCTAACCAAAAAGATTGCTCCCGAACATATTTTTGGGCTAAGCGAAGTTTTTTGGGCTTTATCTTCTCCCGATATGTCTGGTGCGGATCTTTGCTTCCTCTTAAAATTTCTTCTTCGTGAATATCCTCCAATGTAGCGAAATCTGTCAATCCAGGCTTTACGCTTAAAATTGTTTCTTTTTCTTCAGGGCTGTAGGTTTCAACCTCTGAAGGAACTTCCGGCCTCGGACCGACAAAACTCATCTCCCCCTTCAAAATATTAATTAATTGGGGTAGTTCATCTAAATTATGTTTCCTTAATAACTTTCCTACTTTCATTAATCTGGGGTCGTCTCCGGCAGTAGAAGGACCGCCCATTTTATCAGCACTAGAAACCATTGTTCTAAATTTAAAAATCTTAAATATTTTCCCCGATTTCCCTACTCTTTTGCCACAATAAAAAACCGGACCGGCAGAATCGGCTTTTATCACAATCGCAATTATTAATAATAATGGCGATACTATAATCAGCCCAAAAAACGAAAATATAATATCAAATAATCTTTTAGCCATTGTTTTTAATTATTTCTTTGGTTGGGAAAAAATAAAAACTATTTTAAAGGAATATCTTTTTAAGAAAGGAAAAATTAATAATAAAAATTGATCTAAACTTTCAAGAATTTTTAATAATGTTTTTCCTCCCGGCAATCCTAAGAAAGGGAAAGCAGCCCAAGAAATAAGATGAAAGAAATACGCTTCTATTTTGTTAAAATATTTCGCCCCCTTTTTTAAATCACTCATTCTAAAAATATGGCTTACAGCCCACTCTGTTCTTTTTCCTGTTATTTTATTAATTCTTCTTTTAAGGTTAGTAAAAGGGTTGTGGCCCAATGTTTCTATCCCTATTAAAAATCCTCCTGGTTTTAAAACCCTGCTAATCTCAGGAAATACTTTTTCGATATTAAGAGAGGAGAAAGCTCCCCCGTCGAAGACAATATCAAAGTAATTATCAGGGAATTCTAAATTTTCAGCGTCCATTATTAAAAACTCTACTTTATCGCTTACTCTTTCTTTTTCCGCTTCTTTTTTTGCAAGCTTTAAGGATTTTTCGGAAAGGTCAATACCAATGACATTTCCCCCGTATTCAGCTAGCCAAATAGAATGGTCGCCATTTCCACACCCATAATCTAAAATCTTCTTTTCTTCAACTTTATATTTTAGATAATTCTTCAGAAATTTATAACTGGCAAGCAAAAATGGGTTGAAGTTTTCGAAATCAACCTTCTCTCCGCCAGAAGGTTTTTTTAATTGCTCTTCTGCCTTTTTCTCGTAATATTCAATTTCTTTTTCTTTTCGTTTTTCCATAAATTATGACTTATGACTTATGACAGCTGCTTTTTAAAGCCGCCGAGTTATCGGGAAATACTTTCTTATTTATGTTTTTGCTATTTGCCATCTGTTATTTGTCATTTGTTATTAACTTTATAATGCCCCATATTGAGCCAACTCCATATCCAATATGACGGGCGGGAAAAACAATCGGTAGAAATAATAAATATTTAATTCCTTCTATAGGAGAAATTTTTAAAGAAAAAAATAAATCTAAGAAGAGATAACTTCCGAGAACTAAGAC
>CAYZZO010000048.1:0-4512 GCA_964483075.1 uncultured Candidatus Saccharibacteria bacterium
TGTTGCCTTCCAGTCAAAGAAATAAGATGGTTCTGATTCGCTAAATCCAGAAAACTTACTTTGAAGCGAAGGGATAATAGTTAAAGAAGTGTATCTTTCATTAAAGTCTTTAAGAACTATCTTGCCTTCCTCTTTTTTGTCTAAAGTTAAAAAATTCACCGAACATCCATCAGAATTTTGACAAAGAATATAGGGAACTTTAAAAATGGTTCCTTCTCCTCCTTCAAAGTTAAGGGTTAAAGTTCCTTTTCCGCCAAAAATTTTCTGCCAGTTGCCAGCCCAATTTTTAGCAGAATGAGTTACAGATAAGGTGCTTTCAGAGGTAAGGGGTAAAAAATTGCTCTCTGGAACTATTCTAATGTTTTTCAAATTTTTATCTTTATAACAATATCTATCTCCTAAAGAGCAATTATTTACTAAAACAGCTATCGTCCAATCAGTAAAGACTTGAGAAAAATTTTCTTTATACCCATCTTCTCTTAGCGCATAATTAATACTTTCTATTCCTGTTTTTGAAGAATGTAATGAGTCGATTAAAATCCTGTCTCCATATTGCTCGCTTAAATAATGAATAAAAACATTGGCAACGCCATAATCATCAGAAACGCCTTTCCATTCAGTAAGGGAATCAGAAGGGTTATTTAGAAAACTACGGACTCTGTTTTGGAGATTACTCCCTTCATATTCCGAATCATAACCGCAAAGAGTCGGAGCATATTCCGCCCTCGCTTCATTGAGCCAAGTTTCCTCTTGAACGCCCCTCATTCTCTCTTTTTGGTTAAAGGTAATAAGGTGAACAAATTCGTGAGCGAGAAGGCTTTTGATTAAATTTTTATTAATATTACTAGCGCTTAAATAAACCATTTCCCTCTGATTTGATTGCGGGTTCTGAAAACGGGAATACTCGTCGCCATTATTAAAATAACCTGCGTCTCCACTTTTCATCAAGTGGAACAAAACCGTAATCCTGTTGTCATTATCAATTCCCGGTCTCCACTCAAAACCAAGCTTAGATGTTAGGGTTGGGTAAATTCTATTGTCAAATTCTCTGGATAAAACGTTGAGATCAGAACTTAAGCTTCCCCTCTCTTTAGAGGAAAGCTTGTCCCACCAGCTCTTGTCAATATAGAAATAGGAATGATTGCCTATTTCTAATAGTTCTGCCGAGACTTTCTCCCGACCGTAAAGATCGAAAGAAGAATTAATATAAAAATTATGCGTCTCCCCTATTTTGTCCGCTTTAGCGGTCGAGACGAAACCGAATAATAAAATTAAAAAAAGAAGCGGAATAAATCCAATTTTAAAAAATTTCTTTCTCATTGCTTTAAATTAGAATAGACTTATTGGTTTTCAAAAAATTTCTTATATTTCTCAAGCTTGCTATTTAGTTCCAACGCTTTATTAAAAGATTCCTTGGCTTTTTGCTTGTTTCCTAATTTTAAGTAAGCAACGGCTAAGTCGAAAAAAGTAGTAGCATTTGGACCCGCATTATCTAATCGCTCCTGGCACACATCAACAATCTTCTGGTAATCTTTTAGATTGCTGGCTGCTTGAAGATAATACATAAAAATAGAAGGGTCCTTCCAAAGTTTGTATCCACCCTTTTTTGCTTTTTCATACGCGTTCATCGCTAAGTCATATTTCTTATCTGAGACATAAAATGTGCCTAAAACAACATAAGGAAACGGGTCGCCGGGATTTGTTTTTTTGATATCCTCAACATAGTTTTTAATAAAATCTTCCGCTTCTTTGTTTTTCCTCTCTAAAAGTAAAATTTTTGATAATTCTTCGGCGTATTCAATCCTGTAACGGGAATAATTCCTCGCCTTCTTAAAAGTAGTTTCCGCTTTGTATAAAGCGTCTTGTTTGCCAAGTTTTTCATAACCAGAACTGTAAATTTCCCCTAGTATATAATAACTTTGGGAATCAAAAGGGTGGCTTTTTATTCCTTCCTCCAACTCGGAAGTAACAAGATTATAAACTTTTGTTAAGGGCTTGATGTTCTTTTTTATATCCTCTTGCTTTAGCCGCTTTAAGGCGCTCCAAAAATTCCAACCAGCCCTTTTCTTTATCGGAAAACGGGAATAAGGAGAATTAATGCTTAGAGCTTCTTCTAAAAATGATTGCGATATTTCGTATTTGCCATTCAAGAGATAGGCGTAATACTTTAAGGCAAGCGAATTCGCCCTATAAGGGAGCCAAACGGTTTCCAAGAGCAAAAAGAAAGACAAAAGAAAAACAACAGTCAAAACAAAATTGACCAAAAGCTTATTTTTGTAAACCTCCTCCTTCCTTCTCCATTCTTCGCTTTCAGGATTATAAATTGACTGATATTCAAAATAAATAAACGCCAACAAGAGGAAAAGGCCCAAATAAATTACAAAAACATCGAAAACGAAAAGGCCCTGGATTATATAAGCTAAAAGGATTGAAGCTAAGGTTATGGCTAATAATCTTTTCTTTTTAAAAATTTTAAAAACTAAATAGAAGGCGGAAAACAATAAAAAGAGGTATAAGGAAAAGACCAAAATGCCTCCGTCCACCAGATATTGCAGTGATTGGTTGTGAACCCTGTCAAACCAGGGCTCGACTACTCCCACTCTGTAGTTGTAGTGCTTGTTAAAAGCGGCTTGGAAATTCTCTGGTCCCCAGCCGAGAATAGGCCTGTTCGTAAACGCCTCGATGGCTGTCTGCCAGGTAAGAAGACGCTCTTTTGACGATTCTGATTTCCAGATATCAGCAACGGCAGTCGCTCTTTTTAATAAAGGATGGCTTCTAACAAACGAGGACTCCCTGTTAATAAAGATAAACCCAACAAAAATTAAAGTGATTGTTAAAACAGAAATAGAAACAATTGCCAGTTTTTTCTTTTCTTTTCTTAGGAATAAAAAAACAAGGGAGCTAAAAAGAGCAAAGCCCGCTCCAAAGCCAGCATAAGCGCCTCTTGTTTCGGTAAAAATCAACGTAATGAAGAAAAATAAGATTAAACCATAAAGGAGGTATTTTAAATAACTAAATTTTCTCTTCAGAAAAGTTTTTTCCTGAAGAAGGATTGTCGCGAATCCAATGGCAAAAAGCAAAAATCCGGCTAAATAAATTGGATTGCCGAAGGTGCCGGACAACCGCGGTTGGGTTTTATGGTGAAGCCAGGCGCCTAAAGAAACAAAAATGCCTACTATCAAGAAAACAGAAAGAAATATTTGCCAATCTTCTCTTGTTTTCAGAACGGAAATCAGCATTAGGAAATAAAGAACCCAAAACCCGAATTGGATAATTCCAGCCGACCTCTCAAAATTGGAGAAGAAAGAACTGATTGGGTCAACTCCAGAAACGCCAGCGATAATCAGGCCTATGAACAATAGGGAAACCGCTATTACTAGGATGTTTTTTAACTTTGGGCGATACTTCGGCTCCCTTGCCATCAAAACCATCCAAAGAGAAAAAGCGATTAAAACGAAAAGGTGAAAAAGATATGACTTGCCGGTGATAAAAGGAAAAAATAAAGACTTCGACACTATAAAGGGAGGAATGGCAATGACGCTTAATAAAAATAGTTTTGTAATTTTAGATAACATGTAATTACATTTTACTTTATCCTGAAAAACTTTTCAAGTTAAAAAAAGCCGAGCACTCAAATTGAGTGCTCGGGCTTTTCCGATTTTTATTAAGCTCTATCGGGAAACTTGTAATTCAGGAATATAACCGAAAACTACGGCATGTAAGAATTGTTAGGCGTGTTATACCCATTGGAATCGTCAGAAACCCAAGTCGTGCCATGAGTATCATTCCAAGTAATACTTGAAATTAATACATGACCATATGCATTCTTGTATCCGACAGGCAGATTTTCCGTAACATGGACTTTAACAGTCACTGTTGCTGTTGTATCCTCAGCTATAGTGTAAACGCCGCCGCTTAGAGTCGCTCCAGTCATCGTGTAAGTGCCTGCAATGCCTGTTGCCGTGGCATTGGCATTACTGGAGGTGGCATATTTAGGAACGATTGCGCCAGTGCTTGAAACAGTGACATTGCCGCCTTTAGCTGTCATCGTGAATGTGATGGTAGCGTCGGCAGTACTTGAGGAAGTGCTGTCACCATGGGTAACATTAATGGTCGCATTACTCAAAGCAAGCTCCGGAGCAACTGTATAAATGTGAGCCTTAGAAGAAGTGACGTCGCCACTTATAGCAGTCAAGTTTGATCCGTTTGACTTCTCAGCCGTAATATTAGTGTGAGCAATAGCTACGGTAGAAGTGCTCTCAGTGCTTGAAGCGCCGGTATAATCTGCTTTAACGGTTAAGACCTTGGTGCTATCCTTTGGAACCGTAACTTCAAGGTCTGTAAAGGCAGCATTACCACTTGCTGAAACTGAAACTGTGCCAGCTAAATCCGTACCGTCATAAAGGTAGGCAGTAGAAGGCACTACTGTTCCGGAAGTAGCAAATGTCATAGTCACACCGGTAATTTTAATGTTGTCCTTAGTCGCCTTAGCGTTCATCTTTAACATTTCCG
>CAYZZO010000049.1:0-4470 GCA_964483075.1 uncultured Candidatus Saccharibacteria bacterium
TTTTTTGCGTAAATCTCGAACTTTAAAGATTTGAATTATTTTTTGATACCACATAACGTTAACATTAAGTATTTAGTAAAATTTATACCTAATATTTATTTCTTAATGCTTGATTCTATTTTGCCGCCTGCTTTATCAATCTCCTTTTTAGCAGATTCTGATAACTCACAGCCTTTAATGATTAATCTTTTTCGTATTTCCCCCCTCGCCAAAATTTTTACTTCAGGTATTTTCCCTTTTATTCTAAAGGCTAATCCCCTCTTAATCAAACTTACAGGATTAACAATTTCTCCTGCTTTAAATTTATTTTCTAATTTACCTAAATTTATTATAATTTTTGGCTTTTGATTTTTGAGTTTTGATTTATTTCTGTAGCCTCTTAATTTGTGATGTTTTTTTATTAATTCTCGAATAACCGGAGCAAACCTATGACCAGAACGAGATTTCTGTCCTTTAAACCCCTTTCCCGAATAAGTTCCTCTTTTTCCGCCACGCCCAATGCGTTTCTTTGCTTTCAAGCCATGTTTTGGCCTTAATTCATGTAATTGCATAATTTTAAGATTCTAATTTGCCTAAAGCATTAATCGTGGCTTTGGCATTATTGATTTTATTGTTTGTTTTACCTAAAACCTTTGAAGAGATGTTCTTAATCCCAGCTAAACTACAAACAACCCGAACTGTCGATCCCGCAACAAGGCCTATTTTTTTTCTTTGAGGTTTTAACAAAACCTTAGCCGCTCCAAATTTTGCTTCAACTCTATGGGGAATTGTTTCTTCTTTGATTACAACGTTAATCAAATTTTTCTTAGCTACCCTTGTTGCTTTTTCAACCGCTTGAGCAACATCCGATCCTTTAGCAACTCCAAATCCAACTCTTCCTTTCTTATCTCCTACTACCATTCCCGCTCTAAACCTAAAACGACGTCCTCCTGCTGTCATTCGCATAACACGAGCTAAATCTAAAAGCTTTGAATCAAATTCATCTTTCTTTTTATCCCTTATTTCCCTTGGTCCTCTTTTTTTGATAAACATATAATTTTATAATTCAATTTTATGGCTTGTAATTTAAGGATATATAATTAAAATTTCAAGCCTCCATCTCTTGCCCCTTCGGCAAGAGCTTTTATTCTTCCATGGTATTTATATCCTCCCCTATCGAAGATAACTTTTTTTATTTTTTTATCGATTGATTTTTCGGCAATAAGTTTGCCTACTTTATAGGCAATAGCAACTTTTCTTCCTTGAATCTCTTCTTTTTTCCCTTCTTTCTCTTTTGACCTATCTTTTAAATTGCTTTTCTGATTAGAGATTTTTGTATCGTTTGAACTAACAATAATTTTTCCTTTTTCATCATCAATTAATTGCGCATAAATATGATTTAACGACCTGAAAACAGAAAGACGCGGGACCTTAGCTGTTCCAGACACCTTAGCTCTTATTCTTTTATGTCTTCTTTTTCGTTTTTCTTGTTTTGGTAACATTATATTCCCGCTAAAACGCGGTCTTTATGATTTTATTAGCCCTCTGAGCCTGCTGCCTTCTTTCCCGTCTTACGCCTAACCTGCTCTCCAAAATATCTTATCCCCTTTCCTTTGTACGGTTCTGGAGGGCGTACCTTTCTTATTTTTGCCGCAGTTTGACCCACTAATTGCTTCTCAACGCCTGAAACGATTATAATGTCTTTTTCGACTTCGAACTTCACCCCTTCTATTTTCTTTATTAAGACGGAATGAGAAAATCCTACTTTTAAAACCAAGTCCTCGCCCTCTATATTTGCTTTATAGCCAACCCCTTGTAACTGTAATTTTTTATTATATCCTTTTGTCACGCCCTCTACCATATTAGAGATAAGCGTTCTTTCCATTCCCCAAAAAGCGTTTGTCTTTTTTGTTTTCTTGGCGGGAAAAACAAAAATTTCATTATTTTTCTGTTCAACTTTAATTTCGGGCCGAACCTCTCTTTGAAGCTCTCCTTTTGGGCCTTTAATTATTACCTTCTGCCCTTTTATCGTCGTTTCCACCCCTTCCGGTATTAAAATTGGTTTTTTACCTATTCTTGACATAAGTCTTGTAAATTATAACTTAGAACTTATAAGCTGAAACTAAAATTGTAGACTATAACTTATAAGTTATAAATTCTAAGGAATTACCAGATTTCAAACAACACTTCTCCTCCTAAATTCTGTTTTCTTGCTTCTTTGTCTGTCATCACCCCTCTTGGGGTTGAAATTATCAACAAGCCGTAATTTTTTTTTATTTTTTTAATATCTTTTGCGCCACTATAAACTCTTTGTCCTGGCTTTGAAATTCTTTTTAATTTAATATCTACTTTCCTTTTTCCCGCTGAAGACTTTGTCTCTTTGCAATTTAAATTAATCTCAATCACTTTGTTTTCTTTTCTCCTTTTTTTCTCTGATTTTTTAATAAGATTTTCTCTCTCTAAAATTTTAGAGATTTCAAATTTTATTTTAGAAAAAGGAATAAGAACCGTTTTTTTAGAAACAGCTTGAGCATTTCTTATTCTATTTAACATATCTGTTATTGGATCAATCATAATTTTTATAACTTATAACTCATAGAATATCTCCAAGTTACAAGTTATGGGTTATCGATTGTGAGTTCTTTACCATGACGATTTCTTCACTCCCGGTATTTCTCCTTTGTTCGCTAATTCGCGAAAACATATCCGGCACAAGCCAAACTCTCTTATGTATCCTCTTTTTCGACCGCAACGAAAACAACGCCGAACAATTCTTGTGCTAAACTTAGGATCTTTTTTTGATTTTGCGATTTGTGATTTTTTAGCCACGGATTCTTATAATCTATAACTTAGTTCTAAATTCCAAGTTGTAGATTGCATGTTATAGGTTTTTAATCGGCAATCCCGATAATTTTAACAGTTCAATGCCTTCTTCGCGGGTTTTTGCTGTTGTTACAATTGTTATTTCAAAACCGAAAATTATTTTTATATCTTCTTGCACGATTTCAGGAAAGATAAGATGCTCTTTAATTGCTATCGTAAGGTTTCCATTATTATCAAACGATTTCGGATTTATTTTCCGAAAATCGCGAGAACGGGGAAGAGCGATATTGATTACTTTGTCTATAAAATCATACATTTTGCGTCTTCGCAAGGTAACCATTAGTCCGACATTCATTCCTTGCCTCACCTTAAAGGCAGCTATTGATTTTTTGACCTTTGTTGGGGACGGTTTTTGGCCACAAATTAAGGATAGGTCATTAGTAATAGAATTTATTATTTTTTTCTGCTCATCTGATGTTTTACCAGAAATCATTTTACCAAAACTTGTGTTTATTGTAACTTTTTCAAACCTCGGCACAACCATAACATTCTTATAGCCAAATTTTTCTTTCATGGCAGGCATTATTTCTTTTTTGTATTTTTCTTTTAGAGGAAGCATACTTATTATTAATTTGTGATTTAAAATTTAGAATTTATAAGTTATAAATTTTCGGATTCAAATTTCTTGACCGCATTTTTTACAAATACGATATTTCTCTTTTCCTTTTATTTTATAAGTTATTCGTGTCGGTTTTCCGCATTTTGGACAAATAATTTTAGCGTTAGACGCGTTAAAAGGAACAGCCACTTCTATTGTTTGACCTTTTTCACCTTCTTTTTTCGGCTTGACATGTTTTTTCATTAAATTGATCCCCTGGGCAGTAATTTTATTCGTCTTAGGAAAGACACTAATAACCTTCGCTTTTTTCCCGCGATATTTGCCAGAAATCACCAATATTGTATCATTTTTTTTAATTTTCATATTAGACTACGTCTTTAGCTAAATTAATTATTTTACCGAATCCTTTTTCTTTTAATTCTCTAGCTATCGGCCCGAAGATTCTTCCTCCTTTCGGATTTTTTTTCGACTCCAATATTATGGCTGCGTTATCGTCAAAACGAATATATGAACCATCATTACGCCTGAGCGCTTTTTTTTGCCTTACTACTACTGCTTTAACCACGTCATGCTTTTTTACTGGCCGCCTCGGCTCTGCTACTTTAACCGTTGCCACTATAATGTCGCCAATAGAGGCATACCTCCGACGAGTACCACCCAAAACCCGGATGCATTTAATAATTTTTGCTCCGCTGTTGTCAATAACTTTTAATATTGTTTCTGTTTGGATCATAATAAGACAGAATTAAGAATTACGAATAAAATAGAAATTCGATGCTCACGCTTGATTCTTAGTTCTTATTCAAATTTTCTTTATTAGCCGCCATTTTTTATCCTTGCTAATTGGCCGACTTTCTTCGATAACAACCCTATCGCCAATAGTATATTCTCCCTTTTCGTAGTGAGTTTTATAATTCTTATGAAATTTATATCTTTTTTTATATTTTTTATCTTTCTTAATTTTTTCTACTTTAACAACGATCGTTTTCTCGCTTTTATTGGATACTATAATTCCTTTTAATTGTTTTTTCTGCATAATACTTTTTAAT
>CAYZZO010000050.1:0-4241 GCA_964483075.1 uncultured Candidatus Saccharibacteria bacterium
ATTAATTGCTTAAAGAAAGAAAAGTAATTATTTTAAATATATGAAATATAAAGTTCCTTTTGTAAATTATCCTTTACAATATAAAAAAACAAAAAAAGAAATTGATGAAGCTATTTTTGGTTGCTTGGAAAAAGGGGATTTGATTTTTCGCCAAGATACGGTGAATTTTGAGAAAAATTTTGCGAAGTTTGTTGGCTGTAAATATGGAATTAGTTGCGATAGCTGTACTGGTGCGATGTTTTTATCTTTAGCCGCTTTGAATATAGGCGCGGGAGACGAAGTTATTACGGTCAGCCATACTTATGTTGCCACTATTGATGTGATTTGGCATTGCGGAGCAAAACCTGTTTTGGTTGATATTGGCGACGATATGGAAATGAATGTTGATTTAATAGAAAAAGCGATTACCAAAAAAACGAAAGCGATTATACCTGTTCATTTAGATGGCAGAATGGTTAATATGGAGAAACTAATGAAAATAGCCAAGAAATATAATTTGATAGTCATTGAAGACGCCGCTCAAGCAATTGGAGCAAAATTTAAAGGAAAACAAGCAGGCTCTTGGGGGGTAACAGGAAATTTCAGTTTTTATCCAGCAAAGATTTTGGGTTCGTATGGCGACGGAGGAATGATCGCCACTAACAATAAAAAATTAGCTGATAAGCTTTATCTTTTGCGCGACCATGGAGAAAAGCCGTCTTATTTACGGACAGCAAGGGACCGAGATAAAGTTGCTTTTTTTGGCTATAACAGCTTATTAGATAATGTTCAAGCTGCCGTTTTAAATGTGAAATTAAAACATTTGCCGGATTGGATAAAAAGAAGAAGAGAAATTGCCGGAATTTATCATAATAACATGGCAGATATTCCCCAGATTGAATTGCCCATTGCTCCAAATTCCGACAAAAGATTCTTTGACGTCTTTCAGAATTACGTAATCAGGGTTGAAAAACGCGATGAATTAAGAACTTATTTAACAAAAAATGGAGTGGAAACGTTGGCTAAATGGGTTATTCCAAATCATAAACAAAAAGGATTGAAAATTCTTAACCAGTTTAAGCTTCCAAAAACTGAGCAAATCTCAAAAAAGGTTATTTCTCTACCGATGTATCCAGAGCTTACAGATAAACAAATAGAATATACGACAAACATCGTTAGGGATTTTTATAAAAAATAATCAGAAAACATTATTGTAAAATGTTTAAGTCTTTAAGAAGGACAACTGAAGCCAGATTATTATTTTTTGTTGTTGCCGATATTTTTTTTATAATTTTTTCGGTTTTTTTAGCTTTTTATTTAAGATTTGAAGGGAAAATACCGAGCCATTATCTTGGAGGGACATTGCCAGAAATGATTTTTCTGACCATATTTTTTTGTCTGCCGATTTTTTACTTTTCAGGACTTTATTCTTTCTCTTGGTCCTATGTAAGCGCCAGCGAGCTAATATCTTTGTTTAAAGCAATAACGTTGAGTTTTTTATTTCTAGCCGCCTCTCTTTTTATTTTAAGAGACCAGTCGGCTTTTCAAGGATTTCCCCGTTCTACTTTAATAATAAGTTATTTTTTATTTTTTATTTTTTCCGGAGGAATTCGTTTCGCTAAAAGAGTTTACTTAGAGGTATCTGCCAACAAGAGAGAAAAAAAAGAAAATAAAGGAACCTTAATCGTCGGAGCAGGAGACGCTGGTGAACAAATTTTAAGAAGTATTTTGTCTTCAAGAGATGGTTTTTATAACCCCGTAGGCTTTGTCGACGATAATTCTTCTAAACAGGGGATAGCTATCCATGGAGTAAAGGTTTTAGGAAAAATTGATGATATCCAAAAAATTGTTTCTATTGAAGGAAATAAAATTAATCAGATGATTGTCGCCTTACCGTCAGCCGGCTCACAAACTATTAAGAAAGCGGTTGAATCGGGCAGAAAAGCGGGCCTTAAAAATATTAAAGTTGTTCCCTCTATGTCCGAAATCATCAATGAAGAGGTTTCAATTAGAGACCTCCGGGAAATTCAAATAGAAGATTTACTGGAAAGAGAATCCGTTTCGTTAGACACAAAGGCAATCAAAAATTTTATTTCAAACAAAAAAGTTTTAATCGCCGGGGCTGCTGGTTCAATTGGTTCTGAGATTTCAAGGCAAATAGCAAAATTCAAGCCTTCCTTGCTTTTGCTTTTAGACCAAGACGAAACGGGCATTTTCAATATATCGGAAGAGCTTAAAAGGAGATATCCGTACTTGAAAGAAAAATCTTTGATTTCCGATATTAGAGACAGGGAGAAAATAAACCGACTTTTTGGCAGATTTAAACCTGATATAGTTTTTCATGCCGCTGCCTACAAACATGTTCCTCTTATGGAAGAAAATTCTGACGAGGCGGTAAAAAATAATATTTTTGGGACAGAAATTATTGCCGAAGCGTCTTTGAAATCTGGAGTAGAAAAATTTGTTTTTATTTCTACCGACAAAGCCGTAAATCCGACTTCGGTAATGGGGGCGACAAAAAGAGCGGGTGAAATGATTTGTCTGGATTTGAATCAGCGAAATTCTACCAAGTTTATTGCTGTTCGTTTCGGCAATGTTTTAGATAGCAGGGGAAGCGTTATCCCGACCTTTAGAAATCAAATAAAAAAAGGAGGACCGATTGAGGTTACTCATCCAGAAATGAGAAGATATTTTATGACTATTCCGGAATCTTGCCTTTTAGTTATGCAAGCGGCGGAAATGGGAGAAGGGGGAGAGGTCTTTGTTTTGGATATGGGCAGCCCGATTAAAATCTTAGATTTAGCGAAAGAAATGATTAAATTTTCCGGTTTAGAGCCGGACAAGGATATTCCTATTGTTTTCACTGAGCCAAGGCCTGGAGAGAAACTTTTTGAGGAGATTTTAACAGCCGAGGAAGGGACTCTAGCTACTCAAAATCAGAAGATTTTTAAGGCGAAGCTTTTAAAAATTGATGAAAGCCAGCTGAGGAGCAACTTGGAAAAACTTAAAGAGGCGGCAGAACAGTCAGACTCAAAGAAAATTAGGGAAATCTTGAAGGAAATTATTCCTTCCTATAAAAAAGCGACAGGCTACTAAATGATTATTAATTTTAATTGTGGTTTTATTTAGGCGATGGCATTATTTAAAGTCCTGGAACAATTTTTGTTGCCAAGCGTTTTCGCTCCTTTTTTATTTTTAATCGGTTTTCTCTTTGCTTTAAGAAAAAAGCCAAAATTTAAGAAAATAGGCAGGAGAATAATGGTTATCGGTTTCCTCTTTTATTACGTTTTTTCTATTGTTCCTGTCAGTGATTTACTTTTAAGGCCTTTGGAAAGAACATATCCGCCGCTCAGTGAAAGCGATTTCCAGAGAACAAATAAAATTGTTTTTCTTCTCGGGGGGCCCGAAACAGATATTTTAAGGTCAAACGGATTACTGAAAACATATCGAGGGCAAGGATTTAATAAGATAAAGGCGGAAATTATTATTTCTGGAACAGACCCCTTAAATCCAGGAGAAAGCGAGGCGAACAGAGAAAAGAATTTTTTGATAAATCAAGGAATATCCCCGAATAATATTATTTTAGAGGATAAATCAAGGAATACTTTTGAAAACGCTAAAGATATAAAGAAAATAGTAGGAAGCAAGCCATTTTTCTTGGTGACATCTGCCTATCATATGCCGAGAGCAGTAGAAATTTTTCAGAAATTGGGGACTAATCCTATTCCCGCTCCGACAGATTTTAAAACAAGCAGGGGATATAATGTTTTAGATTTTTTTCCCAGCGGAAGCGGTCTTAAAAAATCCGGTTTAGCGCTTCACGAATATTTTGGTATTATCTTTTATCAATTGCGTTATTGAAAGCCCTAAAAAAATAGCAATCGGAGAACTTAAGATTAAGATTACTGAAATATCAAAGAAAATCGCCCAACTCCAATCTCAATTATTAGCAATATTGGGAAAATCAGCTATTAAAGGGATTACCAGAGTGCCAGCAACTTTTTCTTTCCAGAAAACTTTAAAATACGGAACCGTAAATAAAGATGTTAAATGTTTGCAGATTGTTTATGTTGGGGTCAAACTCCAACATACAACAAAGTAATTTTGAAATCGATTAAAACAGCTTAAACGACAAAGTAACAAAAAAGTCCCGCAGGGTTTTGTAGAGCGGGACTTTTTACTTGCCTGAATTTGATTTTTTCTGATAATTATAATAGAATGAGAATGCGGGGTAGAGAAGTAGTATCTTGCGAGGCCCATAA
>CAYZZO010000051.1:0-4237 GCA_964483075.1 uncultured Candidatus Saccharibacteria bacterium
CTGTTCCCCTTTTTTATTTTTTCTAAAATATCAATCATATTATCTTTTCCAGAAATTCCTTTCATTCCAGAAGAAAAATTTAAAATTTCGTTAATTTTTTTTGGAGAAAGATATCTGGCAAGCTCCAAAATAATCCCTGGATCAATATCTCCCGAACGAGTCATCATAGCTAATCCTTCCATTGGGGTAAATCCCATTGAGGTATCAATTGCCTTTCCATTTTTTATAGCTGTAATACTTGAACCGCCACCCAAATGACAACTAATAATCTTTAATTCGTTAAATAATTTTTTTATTCTTCTTGCGCCTTCCTTTGATGCGTATTCGTGAGAAATTCCGTGAAAACCAAATCGTCTTATTCCGTATTTTTTATTTATTTTTTCTGGCAATGGATAAATACAAGCTTTTTCTGGTAAATTAACGTAAAAACCGGTGTCAAATACAGCAATATGGGAAACTTTTGGAAAAATTTCCCGTCCTATCTTTATGCCTAATAAGTTGTAAGGATTATGGAGAGGAGCTAATTTATCAAATTTTTTTATCTCTCTCAGAACATTTTTACTTATTTTTATCGGCTTTCTTAAGTTTTTTCCACCATGGACAACTCGATGTCCAACAACCTTAATGTCGTTTTTATAAATACTGAGCTTGGATATTTCCTCTTTTAACGTCTCTTCGTACTCAGAGAAATTAAAAACTTCTTTCTTTCCTTCTTTTATCGAAACTAATTTATCGTTAAATAATTTCCATTTTACCGATTGGCTTCCGCAGTTTAAAACAAGTATCATAGGATATATTATTGCGCATTAGATTTCATATGCTATTTATTAACAAGAAAACCAAAAGTTTTCTTGTTAATTCCCGCAGCATTACCTTCGTCAGTGTCAATATGCATACAAAGCCGGTAATTCTCATCAACCCTAACCTCAACATTGTGGAAGGTAATTGCTCTTTTGCCCTTAACCTTAACAAAAACCTTTTCTTTATCTTTCAGCCCGAGTCTTTTTGCTTCTTCTGGGCTACAATGAATATGCCGCCAAGGGACAATAACCCCTTCTCTTATTTTTATTTTTGCCTTAGGCCCTATCAAAAAAATTCCTGGCGTTCCTTTTACGTTTCCCGACATCCTTATAATAGGTTTAATTTTTAACCTGATAGCATCTGTCGCGCTCAATTCAACCTGCGTTTTTTTTCTTGGAGGTCCGACAATTCTCATATTTTGAATTTTTCTCGAACTATTTTCAATATCTAATTTTTCTTTTGCCGCAAAATCACTCGGCTGGCTAAGCTGTTTATATTTTTTTAATTCATAACCTTTGCCAAAAAGTTTTTCCAAATCTTTTTGCGAAATGTGGATATGTCTGGCTGAAACTTCAATAGGAATTTTTTTATTCATAGTTTTTAATTTAAGCTATATAATTTAACTAGTAAAAAATATCTCGCCGAGATTAAAATGGTCTCTGCTTTTTTATTATACTATTTTGAAATTAAAAAAAAAGAGCAAAAGCTTTTTCAGTAAAAAACGCTCTTTTAGCAAGAACGTTTTACTTAATTTAATATTCTTTATTTTATAAAACTTACAATTTTTTTCCTATATATTCTGCGAAATCAGCCAAACGGCAAGAATAAGCATATTCATTATCATACCATCCAAGAACTTTAATTAAATTATCTTTAACCATCGTTTCTTCAAGGTCAACTATAGCAGAATAACTATCACCTATGAAATCGGTTGAAACAAGCGGTCTTTTTTCTGTCCTTAGGATTCCTTGAAATCCTTTTTCTTCAGACGCTTTCTCGAAAGCTTCATTAACTTCTTTGGCCGAGGTCGTTTTTTCCACCTCAACCACCAAATCTAAAATAGAAACAGTCGGCGTCGGAATACGAATAGCAATTCCGTTTAATTTGCCGTTTATTTCCGGAATAACTTTTCCGATCGCCTTGGCGGCGCCAGTTGTTGTAGGAACTATATTTAGGGCTGCCGCTCTTGCTCTTCGTAAATCCTTATGAGGCAAATCTAAAATGCGCTGGTCGTTAGTATAGCTATGAGCAGTAGTTATAAAACCTTTAACAATTTTAAAATTATCATTTAAAACTTTTGTTATCGGAGCTAAACAATTAGTAGTGCAAGAACCCATATCAACGATATCATCTTTTTTTGAATCAAACTTATCCGCATTAACACCTAAAACAAAACTTGGAATTCCTTCTCCTTTTGAAGGAGCTGAAATTATTACCTTTTTTGCCCCGGCTTCGAGGTGTTTCGTTGCTCCTTCCTTATCTCTAAAATGACCAGTACATTCTAAGACAATATCAACACCGAACTCTTCCCAAGGCAAATTCTGAGGATCTTTTTCTTCAAAAACTAAAAATTCTTTATTGTCCACCGAAATACTTTTCTCGGTAAATCCGATATTTCGTTCGTATTCTCTATAGATTGAATCGTGCTTTAAAAGATGAGCCAATGTCTTGTTATCAGTTAAATCATTAATTGCCACCACTTCTAAATCGGGATATTTTTCAATAATTCTCCGGAATGTTGGTCGTCCTATTCGACCAAAACCGTTAATTGCAATTTTTATAGACATAGAAATAATTTTAAGCTTTGGTTTTAAGCTTTAAATTTTAAGCTTTAAATTTTAAGCTTTGAGTTTACTCCTTGATATTTAATAACTTACAAATTTTTTCTCTATCAAACCCTATTACAATTTTCCCATCAATATTCACTACAGGCACTCCCATCTGGCCTGATTTTTTAATCATCTCTTCCCGGGCAGATTTGTCTTTGGAAATATCTTTATCTTCAAAATCAATATTATTCTCTTTTAAGAATTCTTTTAAGGTAAAACAATATGGACAGCTCGGCGTAGAATAAATTGTTATTTTTTTCATAAATAATTACTTGCAATTTCCACTTGCTCCGCCGGTTCCGGAAGAATATTTTTCGGAAAAGCTTGTCGCAGCCGAATTAGTAGTTAATTTTTTAGAACAAAAGTCAGGAGTTTTGCTAAAACCGCAACAAAGCAAAGTTTTTACCGCCTCGGCATTTCTTCCTCCGAAATCAAATTCACTTACTTTTTCTCCATTCAGAATTAAAGTCGGAGAACCGGTTACACTGTATTTATTTTGAAGAGCAAAATCTTCTTTTGCGTATTTTAATCCCCTGGAAGAATCGCTCATGCAGGTATTTAACTTTTCGCTATCTATACTCACACTTTTTAGACATTCATCGGTTTTTCCTGCTTTAATGTAACAAGAAACATAATTCCAATACTTGTCAGGCTGCTCGTTTCTTATGCATATTTGTCTTAAATTTTCTTTTGCTTCTTTGTCTCCATGCATAGAAATAATTTTATTATTTGAAACAGAACCGATATACCTTATCTTCACTTCGTTCGTTAAAGAAGGGATATTCTTACCAATTTCCGCTAAAATTCTTTGGGCTTGTAAGCCAAAAGGACAACTGCTTACAACAAATACTTCCATCAACGGCTTTTCTGCTTTTTTGATTGTTGAACAGGTTTTTTTCGCCGATTCTTGATTATTCTCTTTATCATTGCTTTGGGCGATTGCTTTCTCCATATCAATTCTTTCCGGATAAAGAAATTTTCCGTCAAGAGTGGTATAGAGATTATATTTTTTCCCTTGAATGCTTATTACTATGTTGTATAGATTATTCTCTTCTGTGCTACTGATTAAAGATCCAGTAACTTTTCCATGAAGCATTTCTTTGTTCACAAAACCTATGACTTTATTTCCAGCTTCCTGGGAGGTTAAAACTTTCCCATTATTAGTAATACCCGAGCACTTTCTGACGCTTATAAAAACTATTGCCCCTCCTATTAAAATCCCGGCAACTACAATGGAGGCAATTAACAATAATGTTTTCTTCGAAATATCCTTAAACATAATTATAAATAATTTTCAATTGCTAATTATCAATTTTCAATGACTGAACCTGATGCGTAATAGTTTATTATATATTAGGTTTAATAAACTTTCAAAAAGATCCAATGGAAATTAAAAATAGAGATTGAAAATTTGTTATTGATACTATAAGGGCGGGATTTGAGCTAGAACTAGATTTATAAGCGAAAAAAAATAAGATGATTCCAACTCGATTCCTACTCCTTTTATGCTAACAAATAATTATTTTTTTAACAAGTTAATAATTTTTTATCTTTAATCTTTAACGACCTGTCAAATTCGTACCTAATTAATCCTCCGTAACCGACTT
>CAYZZO010000052.1:0-4073 GCA_964483075.1 uncultured Candidatus Saccharibacteria bacterium
ACATAATTTCTTGTCTGGATTGTCGATAAGATGGGAGCGTAAGTTGAAGGTCGGCCTATTCCGTTTTCTTCTAAAGTCTTGATTAGTGTTGCTTCGCTATACCTTGCTGGCGGTTTAGTGAAATGCTGAGAAGGAAGTAGATTCAGAAGCCCCAATGATTCTTTTTCTTTTAATGGCGGCAATTCATTTTCCTCAAATTTTATTGGATAAACTTTTAAAAATCCATCAAATTTTAAAATTGAGCCATTTGCTCGAAATGTATAATTTTTAGCTTTTATTTCTAAAAGAGTAGAATCGAAAATAGCTAGCGCCATTTGAGAAGCAATAAACCTTTGCCAAATTAATTCATAAAGACGCTCTTGATTTTTATCTTTAGAAGAGTCTTGCCCGCTAAAATTTTTCGGAGTGAGCTCTGGGCGGGTTGGCCTAATTGCTTCATGAGCTTCTTGAGCGCCTTTACTTTTGGTTTTGTATTTCTTGAAAAATCCAGACCAATATTCTTTGCCGAAATTACTTTCAATAAATTTTTTGGCAGAAAATAAGGATTGCTGAGAAAGATTTAAAGAATCAGTCCGATGATAGGTAATCATTCCGCTTTCATAGAGATGCTGAGCTGTTCTCATTGTCATTTTTGCTGTCCAATGAAATTTTTTCCAAGCTGTTTGTTGCAGTGTCGAAGTGGTAAAAGGCGGCAGGGAATTTCTTTTTATTTCTTTTTTTTCAATTTTTTCAACCTTATATTCCGCGCCTTTTAGTTCGCTTACAATCTTATCGGCTTCCTTTTTTGATTTAATTCCTAATTTTTGAATAATTTCTCCGTCTTTTTTAACCAGCAAAGCTAAAAATTTGGTTTTTAATTTCTGGTTTTTAGTTTTTTGAAGCTCTGCTTCGATACCCCAGTATTCTTCTGGCTTGAATTTTTCTATTTCTCTTTCTCTTTCTACGACCAACCTAACAGCGACAGATTGTACTCTTCCGGCAGAAAGTCCTCTTGCTACTTTTTTCCAGAGAAAAGGGGATATTTTATAGCCAACGATCCTGTCTAAAATTCTTCTTGCTTGCTGAGCGTTAACTAAGTCTATATTAATCTTTTTTGGGTTTTTTAAGGCTTTTTCAATAGCTGTTTTTGTAATTTCATGAAAAACAATTCTTGGCGGATTTTTTAAATTAAGAATAACAGAAAGATGCCAGGCAATTGATTCTCCCTCCCTGTCTTCGTCTGTAGCGATAATTACCGTTTCTGCTTTCTCTGCTTCCTTTTTCAGAACATTCACATTTTTCCTTGCCTTTGTCGGTATAACGTATCTTGGATTAAAATTATTTTCAATTTCAATCCCGAGATCGCCTTTTGGCAAATCGCGAATATGCCCATAGGAAGAAAGAACCTTATATTCAGGCCCTAAAAACTTACCGATAGTATTCGCTTTTGTGGGGCTTTCAACAATAACGAGATTCATATTAAATTTGAATTTTGAATGAATGACTTAATTTTGAATAATTTAATATTTAGAAATTATGTCATTAAGTCATTAAAAATTCAATTAAAATTAAAAATTAAAAATTAACGCCGTAAGGCGTATATGTTTCCTCCTAGGTCTCTTATCTTGCCTTTTATTTCTAAAATTGCAAGAATGCCAGCTATTTTCGCCGCTGGCAATTTCGTTTTTTCGATAATTTTATCAACATATAATGTTTCTTCCTTCAAAATCTTCAAAATTAAATTTTCTTCTTCGTTTTCACCTTCTACCTCATTGCTGGAATTTGCGATTTTAGATAATTTTAATTCTTTTAAAACATCATTTGCGTTTCTGGTTAATATTGCTCCTTGTTTTATCAAAAGGTTAGTCCCGCGAGAGTTTAGGGAATAAATTGAACCAGGGACGGCAAAAATTTTTCTTCTTTGGGAAAAGGTATAATTAGCAGTAATTAAAGATCCGCTTTTTTCTTTTGCTTCAATTACCAGTGTTCCTAAAGAAAGGCCGGAAATTATTCGGTTTCTTTGTGGAAAAGTAAAACGGGTTCCTCGAGTTCCCGGTGGATACTCGGAAAGAAGGAGTCCTCCTAATTCGACAATTTTTCTAGATAAGAGAATATTTTCTTTTGGATAAAGGCTTTTTTCGTCGATACCGGTACCTAAAACAGCAATAGTCCTTTTTTTTCGTTCAACTGCGGCAGTATGGGCAAAGGTATCAATTCCAGGAGCCAATCCGCCGACAATGGTTAATCCTGCTTCAACTAAATCACCACTGATTTCTAAAGCCGTTTGTTTTCCATAAATAGAGTATCTCCTTGTTCCGATCACTGCAAAGCATTTTTCATCGGGCAAAAAATTTCCCTTATAGTAAAGAATTTTCGGCGCATTTTTAATTTCTTTCAATAGTTTGGGATAGTTTTTATCATTAATATTAATAGTTTTTATTTCGTCAATCATTTTTTTGAAATCGCAGTAGAAATAACATTACCCTACACCCTCAAGTTATCATTATTTTTTAAAATCTTCAATTGCACAATCTTTGGCTTGATATGTATACGTCGTTGCGCGGTTTGTCTTGGCTTTTGGATTCAAAATAGTTCAGCAATGCGCTAAACCTTGACAATATTGAAATAATTTTGTATAATATTTATAGTTTTTTAAAAATCGAAAAGGAAGGAGGAAGAAATGAAAATATTAGAAAGGATATCAGGAGCCTGGAGAGCTTTTAAAGATCCTCAGGCCCTGAATCTCAAGGATTCCTTGACTGGAGTTCTATCCCGAAGGAACTTTGAATTTTCAGCTCAGAAAGAAATTGCTCGAGCCGAAAGAACTCAGCAATATTTATCATTAGCATTTATAGACTTAAATGGTCTTAAAAAGGTTAATGATAATTATGGACATCAAGCTGGAGATAATTATCTCCAGGAGTTTTGCAGAAAAGCCTTAGCTTTTATCAGACCTTACGATTTACTTGGAAGGTTTGGAGGGGATGAGTTCGTTATTCTCTTCCCAGGAACTGAAAAATCAAATGCCGAGAACATTATTTCCCGAGTTTATAAATCTTTTCCTAATTTTGCTTGGGGGATATCCTCTTTCGGGCCAGACGATACGTTGGAAAAATTGATTAAGAGAGCGGATGAGAGAATGTATCGTCGGAAAAAAGAGATGAAAAAAAATAACATTACGGGGTAACGTTTAAACTGTTGCCCCTTTTTTATTGCCATTCTTTAGAATAACAATGGTTCTTTTTTTCGTTCAACTGCGGCCGTATGGACAAAAGATCAATATCTAACGTAAATCTGCTTACAAGAATTAATCCTCTTTCACTTAAATTGCCTTTAATTTCGAGCGTTGCTTGTTTTCTATAAAAAAAATTGCCTTGTTCCAAATACAGAAAAACAATTCTCCTCAGGCTTGATTTTCCCTTATGATAAAGAATTTTTGGAGCGTTTTTAATCTCTTTAAGTAGTCTTGGGCGATTTACATTATTAATATCAACAGTTTCTACGTCTCTAGCGCTATAACGGATTTAATTGCTTCAATCGTTTTTTCGACAATCTCTTTTATAATTTTCTCCTTGCTTTTGTTGAATTCCTGAAGGACGAAATTTTCTACTTTTTTCGGCTTTCCTTTTTTCGGCTGAATTCCTATTCTGATTCTGTTAAAATTTTTTGTTTTCAATTTATTAATAATCGATTCAACTCCTTTATGTCCGGCTGAGCCGCTATTTTTAGAAATACGAATTTTTCCCAGAAGCAAATCAATATCATCATGAATAACAACAAAATTTACCGGCTTAATTTTATAAAAATCAATTATAACTCTTATTGCGTTTCCGGAATTATTCATAAATGTCTGCGGTTTTGCTAAAATAATCTTTTCTTTTTTAATAAATCCTTCGGAAATTAGAGAGTTGAATTTTTTAGATAATTTAAAATCGGGAAAACTATTTATCTCTCTGAATCTGTCGATTGCCAAAAAGCCGATATTATGCCAAGTATTAAGATATTTTTTCCCCGGATTGCCGAGACCGACTATTAAAATCATAGATTTTAATAAATTTAAGATTACAAATCACAAATAAATTACAATAACCAAA
>CAYZZO010000053.1:0-4017 GCA_964483075.1 uncultured Candidatus Saccharibacteria bacterium
TAGCATTCACCTTGAATTTTATTTTTTTAACACTTTAAAAGATAATAAAAACAATATTTTGTTATCTATTGTTTATTATGCGACAAGTGATAGATCTTATCCAAACAGCGAAAAATTTCCCTCTTGACTTTTTTGTTTATTTGCTTAAAATTAGAATTGTAACATTGAATTTCACTAAAAATTTAAACAAGAATTATTCCTAGATATAGTAAAAAAGGGAACACAATAAATGAAAGAAGAAAAAAATAAAAAATTTGAAGAAAAAAGAAATGATTCTGAAAAGGAAAAAAGCGAGAAAGAATTAATAGGCGAGATAAAAGAAAAGTTAGAAAGATGCCAAAAATTAAGCGACGAATACTTGAATGGATGGAAAAAAGAAAGAGCTGATTTTTTAAATTACAAGAAAAACGAAACCGAAAGAGTTGAAGAATTAATAAAGTACGCAAACGAAGAGTTTATTTTAAAACTATTGCCAGTTTTGGATACCTTTTATCTTTCTGAAAAAGAACTCCCGGAGAAATTAAAAAACAATCAATGGGTTGATGGTTTTTTAAAAATAAAAAACCAAGTTTTAAATTTTCTAAAAAATCAAGGCGTTGAAGAAATTAAATCTCAAGGAGAAGAGTTTGACCCAAATTTCCACGAAGCAGTTGAAATGGAAAAAAATAACGGCGGTAAATCGGGGATTGTGGTTGAAGAAGTTAAGAAAGGTTATCTTCTTTCCGGCAAGGTCTTAAGGCCTGCACAAGTTAAAGTAACAAAATAATCCCTCGCATAAACGCGAGGCAAAAAAAATTTAAACTTAATATAAGCAAACCTAATACTCAATGATTTTTGGCATTAGGTTTAATAATTGGCGTTTAACATTTAACACTTGACTAATGTCAAATGTTAAATGTTATTCGTCAATAACTAGAAAGTATGTCTAAAATTTTAGGAATTGACTTAGGAACAACTTTTTCGGCAATGGCTGTAGTTGAAAACGGCGAGCCGAAAATTATAGAAAACAAGGAGGGAACAAGAACAACTCCTTCCGTTGTTTCTTTGACTAAAAAAGGAGAAAGATTGGTTGGAGTTTTAGCCAAACGCCAGCAGATTACAAATCCTCAAAATACAATTTACTCGGCGAAAAGATTGATTGGCAGACGCTATTCTGACCCCGAAGTGCAAAAAGATAAAAAATCCTTGCCTTATGAGATCAGAGAAGCAAAAGACAAAGGCGTGGATGTTAAGATGGGCGATAAGTGGTATAAGCCCGCTGAGATTTCGGCTATGGTTTTGCAAAAACTGAAACAAGATGCTGAAGAAAAATTAGGAGAAAAAATAACCGATGCTATTATAACCTGCCCCGCTTACTTTGACGATTCTCAAAGAAAAGCAACAAAAATTGCCGGGGAAATCGCTGGTTTTAACGTAAAGAGAGTGATAAACGAGCCAACGGCCGCTGCTTTAGCTTATGGATTAAATAAAAATAAAGGAGAACAGATTTTAGTTTACGATTTTGGAGGAGGGACTTTTGATGTTTCAATACTGGATATTTCCGAAGAGACAGTTAAGGTTATTGGGACTGGAGGGGATACCCATCTTGGGGGTGATGATTTTGACCAAAGAATAATGAACTGGATTATAGAAGAATTTAAAAAAGACCAGGGAATTGACCTGTCAAAAGACCAACTTGCTTTACAGCGTATCAAAGAAGCGGCTGAAAAAGCAAAAATTGAATTATCAACGACTTTAGAAGCGGAAATTAATCTACCCTTTATAACTTCTGATTCTTCCGGTCCTAAACACCTATATTTAAAATTAAGCAGAGCTCAGCTTGAAAATCTAGTAAAAGATTATATTGATAAATCCATTGATGTCGTAAAAAATGTTTTGAAAGAGGCAAAGCTTGAAAATAAAGACATAGAAGAGATAGTTTTAGTCGGTGGACAGACAAGAATGCCGAAAATCCAGGAAGAAATAAAAAGTATCTTCGGTAAAGATCCCAATAAGTCTATCAATCCCGATGAAGTGGTGGCCGTTGGCGCTGCTATACAAGGAGGAATTTTACAAGGAGGGATGAAAGATATTCTTTTGTTAGACGTTACGCCATTAAGTCTGGGAATTGAAACGTTGGGAGGTGTTAACACAGTTCTTATTCCTAAAAACACGACCGTTCCTACCGAAAAAAGCCAAGTTTTTTCCACAGCAGCAGATAACCAAACTTCGGTAGAAGTTCACGTTCTTCAAGGAGAAAGGCCAATGGCAAATGACAATAAAAGCCTTGGAAAGTTTATCTTAGACGGCGTTCCTCCTGCGCCACGAGGAATTCCTCAAATTGAAGTTTCTTTTGACATAGATGCTAACGGAATTATTAATGTTTCAGCAAAAGATAAGGCAACAGGAAAAACTCAATCGATTAAAATAGAGGGTTCTGTTGGTATGTCCAAAGAGGAAATTGAAAAACTAAAAAAGGAAGCAGAACTTCACGCCGAAGAAGATAAAAAGAAGAAAGAATTAATAGAAGCAAGAAATCTTGCGGAAAACTTAATTTATACTTCAGAAAAAACACTAAAAGACGCAGGGGATAATCCTTCCATAAGCGAGATAAAAAAAGAAGTCGAAAAAAGAATAGAAGAATTGAAAAAAGTGAAAGACGGTGATAACATAGAGGACATCAAAAAAAGAACTAACGAACTTTCAGAGACGATCCAAAAAGTTGGAGCAGAGCTTTATAAAAACGCTCAACAAGCTCAGCAAAAAGAAGATAAAAACAAGCCAGAAGGAGAGACGATAAAGGAAGAAAAAGCGGAAGAAGGAAAAACCAGAGAAGAAAAGCCAGAAGAAGAGAAAAAAGAGGAAGAGGAGAAAAAAGATGAAGGAAAGGACGCTAAAGAATAAAAACACAAAAAATCAAAAAATTCAAAACTATAGTTCAAAACTAAAAACTCGATAGATTGTCTTTAAGATTTGAGTTTTGATTCTGAGCTTTAAGTTAAATTTATGGGAGATTATTATAAAATTTTAGGTGTCTCGCGAGACGCTTCTCCTGAGGAGATAAAAAAAGCATACTACAAATTGGCTCATAAATATCACCCTGACAGAGGAGGAGATAAAGAAAAGATGAAAGAAATTAATGAAGCATTTCAGGTTTTGTCAGATAAAGAAAAGAAAAACCAATATGACAAATTTGGAAGAGTTTTTGAGGGAGGCATGGGAGGAGCTCCTCAACAGGGACAAGGCGGGTTTAATTGGGGTTCTGGGAATTCTTCCGGAGAAGGCCCGGATGTTGGTTTTGGAGGTTTTGACGTGGGAGACTTAGGGGAAATATTTGAAGATTTTTTTGGTTCTGGTTTTGACGGAGGAAGAAACAAAAGAAAAAACACTAGAAAAGGTAAAGATATTAAGGTTGAAATAGAAGTTCCTTTAGAAGAGGTTTTGAAGGGAGAAACTAAAGAAATCAATTTACGTAAAATGATTCAATGCCCTCGCTGCCATGGAACAGGAGCAGAGCCGGGAACGCCTATAGAAGAATGTTTTACTTGTCGGGGAACAGGACAAGTCCAACAAATAAAAAGAACGCCACTCGGTTCTGTTTCGCGTTGGACTGTCTGCCCTGAATGCGGAGGAGAAGGGAAAAAACCTAAAAAACCCTGTAATGTTTGTAAGGGAGAAGGAAGAATAATAGGGGAAGAGAAAATTAAAATTTTTATTCCTGCTGGCGTAGATTCGGGACAAATAATAAAAGTCGCTGGAAAAGGAGAGGCGGGCAGAAGAGGAGGTCAACCAGGAGATTTATATATTCAGATTTTTGTAAAAGAAGATTCTTTTTTTAGCAGAAAAGGAGATAATTTATATGCTTCGGTTCCGATAAGCATTTCTCAAGCGGTCTTAGGCGGAGAGGTTGAAATTAAGACACTTGGCGGAAAAAAAGTTTTACTTAAAGTCCCGACTGGAACAGAATCGGGAAAATTATTTCGTATTAAGGGAGAGGGCATTCCTCATTTTTCAGGTTACGGAAAAGGAAGTTTGTAT
>CAYZZO010000054.1:0-3926 GCA_964483075.1 uncultured Candidatus Saccharibacteria bacterium
GTAGCGTCTATTGTATATGTTTTACGTTTTTTCATAATAGTTCTATTATTGCCATTTTCGCTCCGTCTGTTTTACGCCGCCCTAATTTTATGATGCGAGTATACCCTCCTTTTCTTTCTTTATATTTCGGACCAATTTCCTCTATTAATTTTTTCACCATATCTTCGGAAAAATACCTAATTAGGATTCTTCTTGAATGTAGGTCTCCTTTTTTTGCTCGAGTTATACACTTTTCGGCAAAACTTGAAACTTCTTTAGCCTTTGCCTCGGTAGTCTTAATTTTCCCAAATAAAAAAATAGACCGCGCAACTGATTTTAGTAACGCTTTACGCTGATTGCTTTTTCTTGAAAATTTTCTTCCTTGTTTAAGTTTTTTCATGGAAATTAATAAAGTAGGGCTCAAACTAAAACCTTATTTTCTCTGGTTTACGATTTCTTTTTTCCTTTTTTCTTCTTTGTTGTCTTCTTTACTTTTTCGATAGATTCTTTATCTTTAGGTTCCCTTTTAGCTTTTACCTTGACGGTTTTTTCTTTCTTGGATGCCTTTTTATTTTCTAATTGACCAACAGTCTCTGAGAATAAAGAGAAATGTTTAACTAAAATGTCTGAAGCGCGGCTAAATGCTTCTTCCGGCGTTATGGTTCCATCGGTTGTAATATCTAAATACAACCTGTCAAAATCAGTCCTCTTCCCTACTTGCATATTTTCAACATCATAATTTACTCTTTTAATCGGCGTGAAGATGGCGTCTAAGGGAAGTAATCCTATTTCAGATTTTCCCTGTTTCTTCTCGTGGTCAATCGGTTGATAGCCAACTCCTTTTTCGACTTGAATTTCCATTTCTAGTTCCGCTTTTTTATCGGTAGTAGTGGCAATATGACAAGACTTATTAACCAATTCAATTTGCGTCGGAATCTTAAAATCAGAACCCTTAACGTCTTTTTCCCCTTTAATTTTAAGGGTTGCCCTTTGGGGTTCGTCAGTGTGCATCTTGAATCTCATCTGCTTCAAATTAATCATAATACTAATCACGTCTTCTAAAACTCCAGGAATAGTTGAAAATTCATGTTGTACTCCCTTAATCTTTACCTGAGTAACTGCTGCTCCAGTTAAAGAAGAAAATAAAACCCTGCGGAGAGAATTACCGATAGTTATTCCATATCCAGGATGTAATGATTCTACCTCAAAACGAGCCCAGTTTTCTTTTCTATTAATAATCTTAGGTGGTTTTGGTAATAAAATCATAATTTTCTTAAAACTCAGAACCTACGATTTGAAATCCAAATTATAGGTTATAAGTCATAGGTTATTAGTTATCTTGAATAAAATTCAAAAATTGATGAAATTTCTGCTGGAGGCATCACCTCCTCTAAAGAGGGTACTCCGACAATTTCTCCTTCTAATTTTTCAATATTTAATCTAAGCCAAGAAGGAGATTTATGTTTTTTAAGAATTTGTTTAATGTCTCGAAAAAAACTTTTAGTGCGAGATTTAGGATCTAAACTTACCTTATCGCCCTTTTTCACCTGATAAGAAGGAATATTAACCCTTTTTTCATTGACTAAGAAATGATTATGGCTGACAAGTTGGCGCGCTTGAGGTAAAGAAGAGGCAAAACCAAGACGAAAAACAACATTATCTAAACGATTTTCTAATTTTTCTATCAATAAAACCGATACATCTTCTGCATTACCTTGCCTTTTAAGGATTTCTTTTACATATTTTTTAAACTGTCTTTCTCCAAGATTATACCAATTTCTTATTTTTTGTTTTTCCCTTAATTCTTTTCCATATTCAGTCATATTACTTCTCCTTCTCTTCCCTTTCATGCCAGGAGGATAGGCTCTTCTAACCATAGGACACTTAGGAGAAAAACATTTTTCTCCTTTAAGGAAAAGTTTTACTCCTAATCGACGGCAAATTTTACATTTATTATTTTTCATTATTTTGAATTTTTTAGAATTTAGAATTTCTTTTTGCTTTCTATGCCCTCCTTGCCTTTGGAGGCTTACAGCCGTTATGAGGAATTGGCGTAATATCTTTTATCAAGGCAATCTCTAATCCATGGGAAGCCAATGATCTTATAGCTGATTCGCGGCCCGAACCAACTCCCTTAACAAAGACAGACACTCTTTCTACTTTTAACTTCTTGGTTGCTAAAGAAACAGCTTCTGCTACTTTTGAGGCGGCAAAAGCAGTAGCCTTTTTTGTTCCTTTAAATCCGATTGAACCAGCGCTCACCCAAGTTAAAACATTGCCGTCCAAATCGGTAAGCGTCATTAAAGTATTGTTATAGCTAGAAGAAATATAAATATTTCCCTTTCTTGCCCTTAAGGGAGTAGTTAGTTTAATCTCTTTTTTCACCTTAGATTCAACACTTGCCCTTTCTTTCAAGAGTTCTTCTTGGCTTTTTTGAATAATTCTTTTTTTACCCATCTTAACAAAATCGTGAATTACGAATTATGAATAAATATTGTCAAATCTGTTCATAATCCTAATTCTTAATTCTTAATTATCCTTTCTCTTTATTTTGGCGCCGGAGGAGCTTTTCTTCCAGAACCAACTGTTCTTCTAACATTCCCGCGGACAGTCCTGCTATTGCTTTTGGTTCTTTGCCCCCGAACAGGTAAACCCTTAGCGTGCCTAGAGCCACGCCAGGAACCGATATCTTTTAATCTCTTAATATTTACCATCTTCTCTCTTCTAAGTTCACCCTCAATTCTATAATTCTTTTCTATTACCTCCTTTAATTTGTTAATTTCCTCTGGGGTTAATTTTAATGATTGTTTATCAAAATCTATTCCAGCTTCCTTTAAAATTTTTTTACTTAAAGAAGGTCCTATTCCGTATATATAGGTTAAAGATATTACTATTTTTTTTTCTTTCGGAATATTAATTCCAACTATACGAGGCATAATAAAAATTCAAAAAATAAAATATTAAATCTTAAAAGTTGTTTTTTCTATATTATTTCTGACTGACTTTTGGCAAAAGACTATCCTTGTCTTTGCTTATGTTTTGGGTTTTTTTTACAAATAATATAAACCCTTCCCTTCCTTCGAACGGTTTTACAATGGCTGCAAATTTTTTTTACCGAAGAGCGAACTTTCATTTAAAAAACAAAAAAAAATAACTATTTCACGCTTAGAATTCTCAAATTGACTCTAATTTAATACTCTCTCTGGAGCTACCTACCCCTGTATACAATCCTTCCCCTGTTTTCGTCATAAGGACCCATTTCTATTGTCACCCTGTCTCCAGGCAAAACTTTAATTCTGTGAATCCTTAATTTTCCGGCGAGATGAGCAATTATTTCTTTTTCATCATCGAGTTTAACGCGAAAATTAAGACTAGGCAAAGCTTCTATAACAATACCTGTCTTCCGATACTTATTTTTATTATGGTTTATCATTGGTTAATAGTTAACTTTACCAAAGCTAAATGAATTAGTCAAGATTTAAATCTAATTTTATCTTATTTCTATCGTCCGGAATTTCCTTCCTTAGGAATGGCCAGGATTTTATTTCAATTTTTTTTACTTGAGGTAAATCTTGTAAGAATTTCTTTACTTCTTCGGGGGATTTTTCCGTAAGTTGTTTTTTAAGTTCAAATAAATCTATTTTCTTATATGTCTTAAATCTAACTTTTATAGATAAAGCAACCTTTCCCGAAATTGAAGCAGTGCTCGTACTCTCTCCTTCTTTATTTTCTTCTATTGGCAGTTGCGCGTTAGACAGATATTCTATTTTCAGCGAACTTTTTTGGAATTTTTCACTTCTTAATATTTTTGAATTAATAAATTCTTCGATAAATTTATTAAATTCCGCTTTTTTAATAGCCACGCCTATTGATTTTATTTTTACTTGAAGGTTAAACGATTCCGCCTCAGCCCCTGGTTTTACTGAACTACTGCTGCTTACAATATC
>CAYZZO010000055.1:0-3772 GCA_964483075.1 uncultured Candidatus Saccharibacteria bacterium
TTTAATAAAAATTATAAATTAAAAATTTAAAATTAAAGCATATGGAATTGAAGTATTATTTAAAAAAAGCGCAAAAAGAAGGATGGGCTGTTGGCCAGTTTAACTTTTCTACCCTTGAACAATTAAGAGGCATATTGGCTGCGGCTAAAAAATTAAAAAGCCCGGTAATCTTGGGAACTTCTCATGGAGAAAGTCAATATCTAGGGATAGAAGAAACCGTTGCTTTGGTTGAAATTTCTAAAATGAAATACGGTGTCTCCGCCTTTTTAAACCTTGACCATGCTAAAGATTTTGAATATATTAAAAGGTCCATTGACTATGGCTATCCGGCAGTTCATTTTGATGGTTCAAGATTACCACTTGAAAAAAATATAAAATATGCTAAAAAGGTAGTAGAATACGCGCATAAAAAAAATGTTTTAGTTGAGGGAGAGGTTGGCGCCATTGGTACAGAATCCTCTAAGGTTTATAGTGAAAAGTTTAAAATAAAAGAGGAAGATTTAACTAATCCCGAGGAAGCAGAGAAATTTATAAAAGAAACAGGGGTTGACAGCTTAGCGATAAGTATTGGCACTTTTCATGGAGTTCAGGTTCGTGGGAAAAATCCTCGTATTCGGATTGAAAGATTAAAAGAAATAAGAAAAAAGACAAGAAATACTTTTTTAGTTTTACATGGCGGATCGGGAACCAAAAACGAAGATATTAAAAAAGCGATTAAATCGGGAATTGTTAAGATTAACATTAATACAGAACTAAGATTGGCTTATGCTCGCGCTTTAAAAAGTAATTTTATAAAGAAGAAAGAAGAAATTGCTCCTTATAAATATTTGCCTTTGGCCATTGGAGCGGTCCAAAAAAAAGTTGAAGAAAAAATCAAATTATTTGGTAGTAAAAATAAACAATAACAAATCTCGTGTAATAATTTTAAGTTTCAATAGAAACTACGTTATTATGCATTAGGCCAAATATATGGAAAACATTAACAAAGAAAACAATACGAGCAATGAAAAAAATAATAAAAATAAAGAGATTTTATTTTATGTTGTCGGAATGTTTACTCTGGCGATAATAATTTTAGCTTACTTGTTATTTTCTCCAAAAAACTCAATAAAAGCAAAAGTTTTTACTGATAGAGGTGAATACAAAATAGGAAATGCCCTAAAAGTAGATATTGAAAATCACTCAACCAAAGATATTTGTTTTTCTTCATGCTTTCCTTATTATTTTGAGAGAAAAGACGGGGTATGGGAAAAATATAAATATGGAGATTGCCCCCAAGACAATATTGCGGAAAATTGTGTCGCTCCTAATAAAATTAAGGCTTTTGAATTAAATATTCCCCCTATAGATAAGGGGATTCATCGCCTTGCTGTTCCTGCCTGTATTGGATGTGCAATTAAAGATAAATTCAGAGACGATAAATGGTTTTATTCTAATGAATTTACCGTTAAGTAAAATATGTTAGAGCTAAGAGTAAAAATTCGGGAAAAACTTGGAAGAAAAAACGAAAAACTTAGAAAAATGGGAATTATACCTGCTGTTTTGTATGGTTCAAAAATAAAGAATTTGTCATTAAGCGTTGACTTGAAAGAATTCGAAGAAATGTACAAGAAAGTTGGCAAAAGCTCGTTAGTTTCTATTCAAGTAGTTTCTCCAGACAAAAGTTTAAAAAAATATTCTGTTTTAGTCCATAAGGTGCAAAACGATCCTTTGACGGGAAAACTTACACATATTGATTTTTATCAGCCGATCCTTGGCAAAGAAGTCGAAGTTTCTGTTCCTTTGGTTTTTGAAGGAGAATCGGCGGCCGTGAAAGACTTAAATGGCACTCTTGTTAAAAAACTTCGAGAGGTAATAGTTAAATCCTTACCAGAAAACCTTCCTCATGAAATAAAAGTTAATATTGGTGCATTGAAAACATTTCAAGATGAAATTTTAATAAAAGATATTAAACTACCCGACAAAGTTAAAGCTCAGCAAGAACCGGATGAAATTGTCGCTAAAGCTATTTCGCCGGAAAAAATAGAGAAAGAAGAATTGGGAAAATCAGGTGAAGGGGAAACAGAAGGGAAAACAGAAGGAGAAAAAACAGAAAAGAGAGAATAGAGAATAGAAGAAGGTCTTAAGATTTATCGTTTTAGACCTAAAAAAATTTATTTATTAAACCTAATGCTTTCTCGTTTAGGAAAAATAATTTTATTATTTGTTTTATTTTCGGCTTTGATTTTGCCGATTTTTGTTTTTAACTTATTTAATTTAACTTATGCCGAAGGAGATTTAGAAGGATCATGTCAAGTGATAATGGATAAAGGGCAGCAAAGTCTTTCGAAAGAAAATTATCAATCTATGCTAAAAAAATGTTTGGATTTTTACGAAGGGCGGATTACGGAGATTGGAAAAGACATTAACGAAACAGGGGCTAAAAAAAAGACGCTTGAAAATAAAATTTATACCTTAAATAAAAAAATAAAAAATTTAAATTATCAAATTTATAAAAGTAATTTAATTATTAACGACCTGGGGTTGCAGATAGAAAGTACAAAAACATCCATAGTCAAAACTTCTACGAAAATTGAAGAATCAAAAAATAAATTAGCTAATATTTTAAGAAATATTAACGAAGAAGACCAAAAGCCAGCAATTGAAATTTTATTTTCAGAAGACGACCTCTCTGCATTTTTTGATAATTTAATGGCCTTAGAACGGTTAGACAACGAAAGCAAAAAGCTCTTAGAGAATATTAAGTTTCTAAAAATAAATTTAGAGGCTCAACAACATTCCTTAAACGAAGATAAATTAGGGGTAGAAGAGACGGTTCAAATTCAAAAATCACAAAAAAAAGAAAGCTCAAAAACAAAAAAAGACCAAGAATATTATTTAGGAATAACTAAGGAAGAATATCAGAAACAATTAAAAGAAAAAGAAAGTATTCAAAAAAAAGCAACCGAAATAAGGACCAGATTGTTTAAATTAGTTGGCGTAGCAAAAGGAGGTATTGAGTTCGGGGAAGCGGTAAAAATTGCGAAATATGTCGAGAATCTAACTGGCATTCGCCCTGCTTTCTTGCTTGCAATTATAGCTCAAGAATCAATGAGATATGGGAAATTTGGTGGAAACGTTGGTCAATGTTATTTAAAAAATCTCTTAACGGGAGAGGGGGTAATTATTAATAGCGGCAAAAAGATTTCTAAAGTAATGAAGCCTTCAAGAGATATTGGTCCTTTTCAAACAATTACCAAAGAATTAGGAAGAAATCCTTACTCTACGCCAGTTTCTTGTCCTATGAGCTTTGGTTACGGTGGTGCTATGGGGCCGGCTCAATTTATTCCTTCCACTTGGATTTTATATAAAGATAAATTAGCTTCTATTCTTGGAAGACCTTGTGATCCTTGGAATATTCAAGATTCATTCGTGGCGGCAGGATTATACTTATCTGAAAGCGGAGCAGCAACACAAACAAGAAAGGGTGAGTGGAGGGCGGCAATGATTTATTTTGCGGGGTCAACTACTAAATCGGCTTATTATTGGTACGCTAACCAAGTTTTGGACAGGGCAGACCAATTCCAAGAAGATATTGATGCCCTTAAGGCGGCTAATAAATAGAAAAGTTTTAAAATAAAAACACACAGATTTAATCCGTGTGTTTTTTTGCACCTTTATTCTTCTTTTCCTTTTTTAGATTTCGGTTTTCTGGAGAGATTTTATTATTGGTTCAAGCTTTCCCTCCATGATTCCTTCAATATTGTGCCAGCTTTTTTTTATTCGGTGGTCG
>CAYZZO010000056.1:0-3641 GCA_964483075.1 uncultured Candidatus Saccharibacteria bacterium
TATTTTCTGTCAAGAGCAAGTATGTGGAAAACCCAGAATTGTCCTAATTGGCTCCGCGGGCAGGATTCGAACCTGCAACCTGGGGCTTAACAGGCCCTCGCGCTACCATTACGCCACCGCGGAATGTATTTTAGTTATAATCTATTTTTCAATTTTTTTCAACACACATTTTTGATTAACCCCTCTAAAGGCGGGTTTTGGCATTTAACATTTTGATTTTAGACTTATCTTAGTATCCTTTTAACTTTTTGAGTTTCTTGTTCTCACGAATTTTCTCCAGCGCCTTTGCTTCAATTTGGCGAATTCTTTCCCTTGTCACTCCAAATACCTTTCCTACTTCTTCCAAAGTGTGCGTAACGCCATCCTCCAACCCAAATCTCATTGATAAAATTTTCTGTTCGCGAGGATTCAAATCAGCTAAAATTTCTTTCGACCATTTGCGAAGCAACGCCCTTCCTGCTTGGACAGCGGGAGAAATTGTTTTCTCATCTTTAACAAATTCTGACAAAACACTATCTTCGTCGTTACCTCCTACTGGAGTTTCTAAGGAAACTGTTTCCTGGGAAATTTTTTGGATATGATGAACTTTATTGACATCAATTCCCATTTCAGCGGCAATTTCAGCAGACAATGGCTCTCTTCCTAGGTCCTGTAAAAGACGGCGCTTTGCTTTGCTGTATTTCGAAATAGTTTCAATCATATGGACGGGAATTCTTATCGTTCTCGCTTGATCTGCAAGAGCTCTGGTAATCGATTGTCTTATCCACCAAGTAGCATAGGTTGAAAATTTATATCCTTTTCTCCAATCAAACTTCTCCACCGCCCTAAAGAGACCAAGGTTGCCTTCTTGAATTAAATCGAGAAGGGTTAAATTCGGCGACTTGCCAATATATTTTTTGGCGATAGAAACAACTAATCTTAAATTAGACTTAGCTAATTTTTTCTTTGCTTCTTCGTCTCCCTTCTCAATTTTCCTGGATAGCTCTTTTTCTTCTTCGGCCGTTAAAAATGATATCTTCCCGATTTCTTTTAAGTAAAGCTGGATTGAATCAATTTTTGACCTCCCTAACGGAGAATCAACCTTTTTTTTCTTTGATAATCCCTCGACAGTTAAAAAATCCTCTCCTTCTTTAATTTCAATCCCCATCCTATCTAATTGATCATAAAGATTTTCCAATCCTTGTATATCTTTTTCAACGTTCGGAAAAAAACGGAGAATTTCTGAAAAGGTAATAAAACCTCGTTGTTTTACATGTTTAATTAAGTTCTGAAGTTTTTCCCGGGTAAAAACTTTCCTGCTTTTAGAAACATACAGCTCTCTCTTTTTATTGTCTGGAGAAAGAAAAGTCGGTCTTTTTTTTCTTCTTGGCACTTTTTTCTCAATAAATACTTTCTTTTTCGCTGATTTTTTTTTAAGTAATTTTTCCTTTATTGTTTTTCTATTTTTGGAAGAAATTTTATCGTCTTCCAACTTCTTTTTGGCAGATTTTTTAACTGGATTTTTGGGAGAAATAACTTTGCTTTTGCTTCTTTTTGTTATACTAGCCGACTTGTTTTTTCTCTTATCTATTCTAGCGATTTTAACTGCTTTTTTTTTATTCTCCTTTTTATTTTTATTCATATTGAAAAAATTAATTTAGTGTTAATTTTAACAAGCCTAATGTATTAATTTAGAGCGCTCATTAAATTTTTTAACCAATTCATCTATTTTCTCAACGTCTCTTTTCTGCTCTGCTTTCCTAATTTTCTGGCTAATTTCATCCAACTCCTCCTTAATGGCTAATTTTCTCATTTCTTCTAGGCAACTATTAATCTCCTCTTCTGCTTCCTCTTTTTCGATATTTTCGATGTCCGATTTCAGGGAAAAATAGTCCAAAAGTTCATTTATTTCAACAAGGCCATCTTTTTCTTGGATTCCTTCTTCCTGAGAATTTTTGGTCGAATCTAATTCCGCTGAAACATTCTTAGTAGGTCCGACTCCTTTTTCTTTTATATAGCGAAAAAGCTGAGAAATTTTGAGAGAAAAAAACTTAAAATCATCTTCTTTCAACAAATTGATGTTCTCTGGAGATTTGACGAGCAACATTGCTAACCGGTCTTCTAAAAGTTCTTTTCTCGTTTTTTTCTTCTCCTCTTTTTTCGTCTTCTCACCATTTGCGGATCCGGAAAAAGTATAATTTCCTTCTCTAGAACGAATAGAGTCATCTGACCGATCCGAGGATACTTTCCGAAGCTCTTCTGAGATATATTTTTCTTTCACCCCCAAGCCGTCTGCTAAATCTTTTATCCAAACGGCTTCTTCGATTTTATTGGGGATTTTTTTAATAATAGGAATCAAAATTTCCGATATTTTCTTTTTTCCTTCTAGAGAATTTTTGTCGAAATTAGAAAAAGCGCTTTTAAAGTAAAAGTCATGAATCGATTCTGCTTTTTTTATTAAGCTTTTAAACTTTTCAGAACTTTTTAAGACAACATCCGCCGGATCAAGACCTTCAGGCATCTCTACTACCTTTATGTTAAATCCAAAATTTTGAGCTAAGTTTATTCCTCTCTTCGTTGCTGAATTGCCGGCGATATCCATATCGAAAGCAGTTAAAAGATTATTTGAATATCTCTTCAAAATTTTTAATTGGTAGGGCGTTAAAGCGGTACCCGAAGTGGCAACAACATTTTCCATTCCACCCTGGCTTACCATTAAAACATCCATATACCCTTCAACCAAAATAGAAGTATCTTTCTCTCTAATAGCCTTGCCTGCCTTGTCTAAGCCATAGAGAATACTGCTCTTATCGTAAAGCAATGTTCCAGGGCTATTAATATACTTTGCCTCTTTGGAAGGAGGATTGCCTTTGCCAGTATCAAAAACCCTTCCTCCAAAACCAACCACCTGTGAACTTAGATTAAAAATAGGAAAAATAATTCTGCCCCTAAATCTGTCGTAATAACTTCCTGTCTTTAAAGATTTCAGGGAAAGCCCCGCCCTCTCTATTTCTTCTCTCTTATATCCCCTGCCTATCAAGAAATCGGATAATCCCTGCCAAGTATCAGGAGAATATCCAAGTCGCCATTTTTTTATAGTTTCTTCTTTTATTCCTCTATCAAAAAGATATTTTTTTGCCTTTTTTCCTGATAAACTTTCCCTAAGCTGGGTCTCAAAAAATTTGGCAGAAATTTCAGAAATTTCGTAAAGGCGCTGTCTTTCCGTTTTTAATTTCGGGCTTTCTCTTTTTAGTTCTATACCTGCTTTTTTTGCTAAAATACGCAAAGCATCGCCAAATTCTACCCCTTCAATCTTCATCACGAATTTAAAAATATCCCCACCCTCGCCACAAGCTCCAAAACAGTGCCAAATTTGTCGCGAAGGAGAAATAAAAAAAGATGGAGTTTTTTCAGAATGAAAAGGGCAAAGCGCCCGGTAATTAGCTCCTGCTTTTTCTAGTTTAATATAACTGCCAATTACTTCAACGATATCAAGCCGATTTTTAATTTCCTCTATCGGCGAATTCAACATAATTAATTTTATAAATAATACCATAATCTCCAAGCAAAATCAAATTAACTAATTTTTAAATTTTTTCAATTGACAGAGGTTTTTTTCGGGGATAAAATAAAAGTACGAAACAAATAGGCTGAAATACAAA
>CAYZZO010000057.1:0-3497 GCA_964483075.1 uncultured Candidatus Saccharibacteria bacterium
AACTCATTTACTATTTCAGAAAATCGAGTTTTAACAAATAAGCCTATCTAGTCGTCTTCTCCTTCTTTTAACATCTTTGATATCTCGACAATTTCTACCTCAGTTTGCCTACCAGCAATAATGCCGGTTACTACCTCATTCTCTCGTTTACCCATAACGAGAGAAGCCAAAGGGGTATTATATGATAAGAACAGATTGTTCTCATCTTTAATCCTTGATTCGGAGAATCCGACAATATTCCATATTGCTTCTTCTCCGTCCCTTATCACTCTTACCCTAGTTCCTATAGTTACCCTATCGAAACTAGTGGGTGGATCAACAATTACCGCCAGAGAAAGACATTTATTGATGTAATCAAGCTGACGATACATGCCTCTGCCGGTATCAATCGGAAGAATTTCTTCAGACCCAAAACTGGTCTGCTTTTCTTCAAGTTTCTGGAGTTCTCTCTCCAGTTTATCTAAACGTTTTCGTAGTTCCGACAATCCATCTCTAGTGAAATAGAATTTGTCCATTAATTCCTCCTTTCATTTTTTTGTAAATGTACTTAAATTTCGTTACCCCGATTTTCTATCATTAGATTATACTTTTTTGACAATTTTGTCAACCTTGCAAAATTTTTTTCGAAATAAAAGTTGCGAAAGGAACAATTTTTTTGTTAGAATAAAGATAGTTATGGAACCTTTAGCTTCAAAGATAAGACCCAAGAATTTGAAAGAATTTATAGGGCAAGAACATTTAGTGGGAAATGGACAGCCCTTAAATATTGCTATAAAGCAAAAACATTTGTTTTCTTTCATACTTTGGGGTCCTCCAGGAACGGGAAAGACCACTTTAGCAAAAATATATGCAAACAGTTTAAACGCCCGTTTTTACGAATTGTCTGCTGTTTCAGCGGGAAAAGCGGATATTAAAAAAATAGCAATTGAAGACATAGGAAAACAACCCAAAATTTTATTTTTAGATGAAATTCATCGTTTCAATAAATCTCAGCAGGATTTTCTTCTTCCGCTTGTAGAAAAAGGAGAAATAACCCTTATTGGAGCTACTACGGAAAATCCAAGTTTTGAAATAATTTCGCCTTTACTCTCGCGCTGCAGAGTTTTTGTTTTGAATAAACTTTCAGAAAAGGAAATTTTAGCTATTATTAGAAGAACAAAATTTAAGCTCGATAAAAAGGCAAAAAACTGGATAGTTTCTATGGCTAACGGAGATGCAAGGCAAGCTATTACTATACTGGAAGACTCGTCTCAACTTTATAAGAAAATTACCATAGAAAGCTTAAATAACACTCTCCAATCAAAGTTTTTAAGATACGACAAGAAGGGAGAAGAGCATTACAACACCATTTCTGCTTTTATCAAAAGTATGAGAGCTTCTCAACCGGATGCCGCTTTGTATTATTTAGCCAGGATGATTAATTCAGGAGAAGACCCTAAATTTATAGCAAGAAGAATGGTTATTTTTGCTTCTGAAGACATCGGAATAGCTCAACCTACGGCCTTGGTTGTAGCAAATGACGTGTTTAGAGCTGTAGAAATTATTGGATTGCCAGAGTGCAGCATTAATTTAGCTCATGGGGTTGTGTACTTATCCGAAGCAAAGAAGAACAGAAAAGCTTATGAAGCTTATGCCAAGGCAATGGAAGATGTAAAAAAATATGGAAATTTGTCGATTCCTTTAATCGCGCGCAACGCGCCCACGAAACTTATGAAAAAATTGAATTACGGAAAAGGATATCAAAAATATACCAAAAAGAGCTTTTTGCCAGATAAGTTAAAAGGTAAGAAATATCTAAAATAAGACAATAAAGAAATTTTAGATTTAAAATTACAAACCTAAGGATAATCCTCAGGTTTTTGTTTTAATATCGGTATGTGCTTACAGATAAAGCTAAATACTGAACTAAAGTATTAATATTTTAGAAAACATGGTCTTGCCACAATTAATTTTTAAAATGACTTAAAATTGCAAAATAAGGTGGTATCACGTAAGAGTTTGCTTTAAATTTTTTAAGGTGATAAAATAAAAATGTTATATAATCAATCAGGTATTAATAATTTATTAAAAGATAATTAGGAGTGCTGAATAATATTTCCGCCCTGCGACAGAAAAAGCATTGCTCAACACTTCTATAACATAATATGGACTATTTTAAAGAATCTTTAAAATTACACAAAAAAGAAAGAGGGAAATTAGAAATTAAATCAAAGGTACCGCTTAATAATAAAAAAGATTTAAGCCTTGCTTATACGCCTGGAGTTGCCGCTTCCTGTCTTGAAATTGCTAAAAACCCAAAAGACATTTATAAGTATACTATAAAAGGAAACAGTGTTGCTGTAATAACCAACGGTACGGCTGTTTTGGGCTTAGGAAACATAGGCGCTAACGCCGCCTTGCCGGTCATGGAAGGCAAATGTTTGCTTTTCAAAAAATTCGCCGATATAGACGCTTATCCCATTTGTCTTGATAGCCAAAATAGTGAAGAAATTATCAAAACGGTTAAATTATTAGCGCCCGGCTTTGGCGGAATAAATTTAGAAGACATTAAAGCGCCTGAATGCTTTGAGATCGAAAGACAGCTGATAAAAGAATTAGATATACCTGTTTTCCACGATGACCAGCATGGCGCGGCTATTGTCGTTTTATCCGCTTTAATTAATGCTTTAAAAGTCGTCAAGAAAAAAATTGGCGATGTTAAAATTATTGTTAACGGAGCTGGAGCAGCCGGACTTTCTACCGCAGAACTACTTTTAGATTACGGAGCAAAAAATATAATTATTATTGACAGAAAAGGAACTATTTATCAGGGAAGAACGGGTTTAAATCCGATAAAAAAAGAAATTGCCAAAAAAACTAATTTAAAAAAAGTAAAAGGGAAGCTCGGAGATGTTATAGAGGGAAAAGACATTTTCATTGGATTCTCCGTCTCTAAGGTCTTCAAAAAAGAATGGGTGTCAAAAATGGCGAAAAAAAGTATTATTTTCGCTATGGCAAACCCCGTTCCGGAAATCATGCCAAACGAAGCCAAAAAAGAAGGAGCTTTTATTGTCGCAACCGGCAGAAGCGACTTTCCAAATCAAATAAATAATATTTTAGCTTTTCCTGGGATATTCCGCGGCCTTTTAGACGCAAGAATTAAAAAGGTGACAACAAAAATGATGATTAGAGCGGCAGAAGCTATCGCTTCAATAGTAAAAAAGCCAAATGTTAACAAAATTATTCCCAGTGTTTTTAATAAACAAGTTGTCAGGAAGGTAGCTGAAAGCATCAAGACAACTAAATAAAAAGGTTGATTTTATTATGCGACAAGGTTTAGTTAATAATTGATATTTCTCTATAAAAAAAATAACCTTGATGACGTAAACTATTTGCTAAAAGGGGTTAGGAGCCTTTTTCTTCCTGACCTTTTTTTTCAACAATAATTTTAGATTTAAATAAAGCAACAAATAAAAAAAAGTGTTGCGAGGAAAGACCTCGTAACACTTTTATTTTAG
>CAYZZO010000058.1:0-3458 GCA_964483075.1 uncultured Candidatus Saccharibacteria bacterium
TAAGAAGCCATAGAGTAATCATCAATAATTTAAAACTGCGCCCCGTATACCGCGGGACGCAGTTTAATCATTTACTTCAAAGAAATTTCTTAATGTTGGAAATACTTGTTATTATGGGCAAGCATAACCAGTAAACCCACCCGCAGTACAGGTCATGCCTGCTTCGGCTTTTGAAACTCCTGTGCTGTCAACACACCAATTTATGTCAGTAGTGTTATATACGGGGGAACAAGCTGCCCACGCAGTTGCACTGTCGTTGCAAACCATTGCTTTACCATTACTTGTAATTCCAGCGCTTGCTCTTGTAGCATCGGTTGCTGAACAAAAACCAGCATAAGATTCACTGTTATCCATTGAAAATAACTCAGCCGACGATCTTAAATTTGACAAGTCCGCTTTTATAGCCACATCCTTTGCCTTATTTCTAGCTGAACCCAAAGAAACTAAAACAATCGACGCTAAAATTCCAATAATAGCAATAACAACTAACAATTCGATTAAAGTAAATCCTTTTTCTTTTTTAATCATTTTATTTTTTACCCAGTTGAATAAAATTTTTTATTTTAACTCGGTAAATTTATAATTTTTCGACCTTTCGGTTTTTTATGCCTCTATTTTAACATACTTTTTAAAGGCCAGCATGGGGAAAACTTTAAGAGGGCATTGCTAAAACATTGATCCTGAATAAATCGGTAATAAAACAGCCGCCATCAATCCTCCAACTACCCCTCCCAAGAGAACAATAAAAATCGGCTCTAATAAGCTAATGAAAGAATCTAGGGACCGATCAACTTCTCTCTGGTAAAACACAACTACGTTTTTTAGGGAAGAATCCAAGCTTCCCGTTTTTTCTCCAACCGATACCATTTGCTGGAAAAGAGGAGGAATTAAGCTTGGATAGCCAGATAAAACAGAACTCATCGTTTTCCCTCTTTTCACCCCTTCTTCTGTTTTAGAAACAATCTGCTTATATTCATTGTTACCAATTACATCGGCAGTCATCTCTAGCGCCTGGGCAATAGGAATGCCCCCGGAGATAAGAGTTGAAAGATTTAAAGCGAGACGAGCAAGATAAAGTTTTTTAAAAAAAGAACCCATTATTGGTATTTTTAAGAATAGATCTCCAAAAAATTTCTTGCCTTCTTTGCTTTTTGCCAGGACAATAACGGCCAATACTATAAAAATAGTTACTATGGTTAAAGTTAAAATATTGTTTTTAAGAAAATCAGAAATTCCTATTACCGTCTTAGTAATAGCGGGAAGTTCTGAGTTACTTGCTTCTAAAACAGATGATAACTGCGGAATGACATAAGTCATCATAATAGTTAAAATTATCAAAAAAACGCTGAAAACAAAAATAGGGTAAATCATCGCTCCTATTAATTTGCTTCGAAAATAACTTTCTTTTTCTAAATATTCGGCAAGATATGTGAGAACATCGCTAAGTTTTCCTGTTTTTTCTCCTGATTTTACTGTATTGACGTAAAAGGGAGAAAAAACTTGCGGATAAAAGGCAAGGGCCTCGGAAAGAGGTGTTCCTGATTCTACTTTTTCAGATATTTTTAATATTTTTTTTCTGAAATCTTCCTTCTTTGTTTGGCGAGAAATAGCCTTCAAGGATTCTACGACAGGAACATTGGATCTAGCCATTATCGATAATTGGAGAGAAAAAATAACCACATCTTTTTTGTTAACTCGATTAAAGAATGATAATTGTTTAGCATAGAAAGGAATAATTGATTTTTCCAAAACAATTACATAAAGGCCATGTGACTCTAAAACACTAAAAGCAGCGTCTCTGTTAGAGGCTTCAACTTGTCCATTTTGGACTGTTCCCGTTTTTGTTCTTGCTTGATAATTAAATTTCATATTATTAATTCAACGATATAGCAATTTAGTAACTTTTATCTTCCTATTATTCCTTCCAAATTTCTCGGATTTAAAGAGTAATTTCTGGCGCTCTCTAGGGAAATTTTCTTTTGTCTTACCAAATTAGCTAAATACCTATCTAGAGAAATCATTCCTATTTCAGCTGACGTTTCAATAATTAACGGTATTTCGTGAATCTTGCCTTCTCTAATTAAATTAGATATTGCCGGAGTATTAATTAATATTTCGCAAGCAGGTATCACTCCTCCTCTTATCCTCGGCACTAATCTCTGAGACACAACTCCCAATAAAGATCCGGATAGTTGAGCCCGAATTTGATTTTGTCCCACAGCAGGAAAACTGTTAACAATTCTGTCTATGCTCTGGGAAGCTGAATTAGTGTGCAATGTAGCTAATACAAGATGGCCTGTTTCAGCAGCAGTAATAGCAGTAGATATGGTTTCATTGTCTCTCATCTCTCCAATCATAATTACGTCTGGATCCTGGCGAAAAACAGACTTTAAGGCTCTCTTGAAGCTTAAAGTATCATGATTAAGTTCTCTTTGGTCAATCAGCGACCTATCATCTTTAAAAATATATTCAATCGGATCTTCGATGGTAATTATGTGCTTTGACTTTGTATGGTTAATTTCATCTATTAAAGCGGCTAAGGTTGTTGATTTACCTTGGCTGGAAGGTCCTGTTATTAAAATAAAACCTTGGGAGTGCTGAATCAATTCATGCAAAATCGCCGGAAGACTTAATTCTTCTACGGTAAGAATTTTATCGGGGATTAAGCGAAGAGCAGAGGCAACACTTCCTCTTTCAAAAAATATATTAACCCTAAACCTTGCTTTCCCTTCAAAATTATAAGAAAAATCAATTTCTTTTTCTCTAAGAAAAATTTGCTTTTGTTTTTCGTTCATCAAGGCAAAGGCTAATTCTCGAGAGTCTTCCGCTAAAACTTTATTTCGTCTAACCAGAGAAATCAATTTTCCCTCTATTCTTAAAACGGGTGGATGTCCTTTCGAAATATGTATATCAGAGGCGCGTTGAACAATGGCTAAGTCAAGAAGTTTTTTTAATTTAGATAAATAGTCCATAAAATAAAATATAAATGTCGAAATCCAAGATTCAAATCAATAATTAAAACTCAAAATGTTAAAATAATTAATATCTTTAATTCTTGGTTTTGGACTTAATTTAATATTTAAGCTTTTCCTTCCTGCTATCAGGCGGGAATTTTTGGATTTAGTATTTTTCTAATTTCTTCGACTACTTCGCTCGGAGTATATTGAGATTTTACTAAATATTTAGTTACTCCAAACCTTAATCCTTTTTCCATATCTTCTTTTTCTCCAAGGTTAGAAAGAATAACTATCTTTAATTCATCAAATCGAGAATCGTTTTTTATTAGTCGAAGCACCTCCCAACCGTTCATATTCGGTAAAACAATATCTAAGAGAATAAGATTAAATTTTTTTTCTTCTAATTTCTTTATAACCGCGCTGCCATCAGTAACGACGTCTAAGGAAAAACCTGATTTTTTAATCTTCGTACTATAAATCTCTATTAATAATGTGTCGACT
>CAYZZO010000059.1:0-3457 GCA_964483075.1 uncultured Candidatus Saccharibacteria bacterium
AAAAAAGATAAAAATATATAAAGAATTAGAAGGAAAAACAAAAATAGACCAAATCTCAAAAGGAGAAAAGATTAAGCAAGTATCTTCTAAAAAGGGGACAAAAAAAATTAAAATGAAAGCCAAGAAAAAATCATCTCCGATAGCTAATAATTATCCGTTAGGGACTGAAAAATTATTGCCAACTGATTTCTATGATAATAAAAATGATAAAATTAGGAGAAATGCTCTTGAAGTAAGAAAAGCGGCCGAAGAAGAAGAAAGGGAATTATTAGAAAAAGAAAAAATTTGGGAAACACCGGCTATTTTCAGAAGAAAGAAGTAAAATTAAATTATGATAAAAAAAGCTATTATTCCAATTGCTGGCTTAGGTACAAGGTTTTTGCCACTGTCAAGAGCAGTGCCAAAGGAGCTTTGGCCATTGGCTGATATTCCTCTTATTCAGTATACTATCAATGAAGTCAAAGAAGCGGGCATTAAAGAAATAATTTTTGTCATTAATAATAAAAACAGAAAAGTTTTTGATTATTTAAAACCCTCTCCGCAAATAGAAAAAACTTTAAAGGAAAAGAAAAGAGAAAATATTTTAGAAGAAGTTAAGAAATTAGATACACTTCTTAGAGATATCTCGTTTTCCTATGTTGTCCAAAAAAGACCACTGGGTGACGGAAATGCTATTTTGCAGGCGTCAAAGATAATTAATTCGGAAGTCGTTGCTTGTCTTTTCCCTGACGACATTATAGAATCACGTGTTTCAGCGATTTTACAGCTGTCTAAAATTTTTAAAACTTGCCAGAAACCGGTTATCGGTCTTCACCGAAAAACCAAAGAGGAAATTTCTCACTATGGAGTAGTGGGAGTTGAAAAAATCGCTAATAAGCTTTTTAAGGTTAAAAAAATAATTGAAAAACCCTTAGCGGAAGAAGCCCCTTCCGATTTAGCTATTGTCGGTCGTTATATTCTTACCCCGGAAGTTTTTGATTATTTAAAAAAAGCAAAGCCGAGCGAAAAGGGAGAAATTATTTTAGCAGAAGTTTTCAATCAATACATGCTCAAAGAGGGAAAGCTTATTTATGGATACGAAATTGATGGAAATTGGATTGAATGTGGCGATAAATATCGTTGGTTAAAATCTAATCTTTATTTTTCTTTGAAGCATCCTAAATACGGTCCTAAACTGAAGGAATATTTAAAGAAGATAATCTAATAAACCTAAGAGTAAAAGAATTATGATTTACGATTTAATTATTATTGGCGCCGGGCCTGCTGGAATGACAGCCGGTATATACGCCGCTCGGCAAAAAATAAAGATTCTTTTAATTACCAAAGAAATTGGAGGTCAAGTGGGGAGAAAAGCAGTAAGTATAAAAAATTATCCAGGTTTTAAGGAAATTTCCGGCCCTGACCTAATTAAGAAATTTGATGAGCACCTGAAGGAAAACGACATTAAAATTAGGATAGACGAAGTTAGTAAGGTGGAAAAAGAAAGTGATTATTTTTTAGTTTCTACGGTAAAAAAAGAAAAATTTTCCGCCAGAACGGTAATTATATCTTCGGGAGCTGCCCCCCGGCCTTTGGAAGTTCCAGGAGAAAAAAAATTTATTGGAAAGGGTGTAAGTTACTGTTCTATGTGTGACGGGCCTGTATTTAGCGATAAAACAGTATCTGTAATCGGCGGAGGAAACGCTGGATTTGAAAGCGCTATATTTTTATCAAATTATGTTAAAAAAATATATATATTAGAATATATGCCAAAAGTTGCGGCCTATGAGTCTATTCAAGAAATTGTTAAAAAAAACGGGGAAACAGAAATAATCACTAATGTGGCTGTCAAAAAGATAAGAGGAGATAATTTCGTGAGGTCAATAGTCTATGAAGATAGAAAAACAGGCAAAAAGGAAGTTTTAGATGTCGATGGAGTTTTTATTGAAATCGGAACTCAGCCAGTAACATCGTTTGCCAGAGGATTGGTTGATTTTAATAAACGAGATGAAATAAAAGTTGAATTTGAAACTTATCAGACAAAAACACCTGGACTTTTTGCGGTAGGAGACGCGAATATCGGTTCTTTTAAGCAAATTATTACTGCTTGCGGAGAAGGAGCAAAATCTGCTTTAGCTGCCTATCAATACCTTGTTAGGATTAGAAATTAAGGATTATTATTTTTATGGAGATAAACTCTAAAATTGAATCGATAAGGGCGCGGGAAATTTTGGATTCTCGAGGAAATCCGACGATTGAAGTAAAACTAAAAACAAATAACGGATTTTTTATTTCTTCGGTTCCTTCCGGCGCTTCTACCGGAAAAAGCGAAATGAAAGAACTGAGAGATGGCGGAAAAAGATATTTCGGAAAAGGAGTTTTAAAGGCGGTTGAGAATGTTAATAAGATTATTGGGCCAAAATTAAAAAGAAAAAATGTAACAAAGCAGAAAGAAATTGACGAATTAATGATTGGATTAGATGGAACTGCCAACAAATCAAAACTAGGAGCAAATGCTATTTTGGCAGTCTCAATGGCTGTTTGTCGCGCTGGCGCTGCTAGCAAAAATTTATCTCTTTATAAGTATATTAGAAAAATTTATAAAGAGTCGTCTCTTATAAACTTTGAAGAGAGCAATTCCTTATCATTGCCAGTTCCTTGTTTTAATATTATTAATGGGGGAGTGCATGCAGGGGATAAATTGGATATTCAGGAATTTATGGTTATACCTCAAGAAAAAACATTTTCTGAAAACTTGAGAGCAGCGAGTGAAATTTACCACCGATTAAAGGAAATTTTAAAAAATGGTTTTAGCAAAGAAGCGATAAACGTAGGTGACGAAGGAGGTTTTACTCCTCCTATCTCCCATACAGCTGAAGCATTAGAGCTAATCATTCGTTCTTTTGGAGAATACTCTAAAACAAAAATAGGTCTAGATTGCGCTGCTAGCCAGTTTTATAAAAACGAAAAATATCAGCTGGAAGGAAGCGTTTTTACTGGAGAAGGATTATTGCTTTTCTATGAAGATTTAATTAAAAAATATCCGATTATTTTTTTGGAAGATCCTTATTCAGAAAATGATTGGCAAAATTTCCAAAAAATTAACAAAAAAGTTGGCGAAAAAATTAATATTATCGGAGATGATCTTCTAACTACTAACCCAGAAATGATTGAGAGAGCGGAAAAAGGAAAAAACTGCAACGGAGCAATTATTAAGCCGAATCAAATTGGGACAGTCAGCGAGGCTATAAAAGCGGCAAAATTAGCAAAATCTTTTGGATGGAAAATAATTGTTTCTCATCGATCAGGAGATACTTGTGATAATTTTATCGCTGATTTTGCTGTAGGTGTTGGAGCAAATTTTATAAAATCAGGCGCTCCAGCCAGAGGGGAGAGGCTGGCAAAATATAATCGATTGCTGGAAATTGAAGAAGAAATGCAAAAATAATTTTCAATTATTTTTAAGCAGAATCGTAAA
>CAYZZO010000060.1:0-3382 GCA_964483075.1 uncultured Candidatus Saccharibacteria bacterium
GGCAAAAATATCGGCATGACCTTCTAAAATTTGAAATTGCCCTTTCTCTCCCGGAAGAGTCATTGTCTCCAACTTTCCCTTATATAAAGTTTTATCTGGACTTAAGATTCTTATCTCCATAATTTTTTAGAAATTAGAAATTAGAAATTAGAAATTGCAAATCTCCTTCGGAGATTTGTTATATTTCTCCTTTCATATAAAGATTATCTAGGTCAATATTGTCAAAATCTCCCCTTAAAATCTTCTCGCATCCATCTAGAGTTTTTTCTAATGGAACATAAGCACCTTTTTTGTTAGAAAACTCTTCGGCAGCAAAAAACGGCTGGGTCAAAAATCTTCTCAACCTTTCGGCCCTTTTAGCAATTATCCTATTATCTAAAGATAATTCTTCTATTCCTAAAATAGAAATCATATGTTCTAAGTCTTTATATTTTTGAAGATAGGCTTTTACTTCTGAAGCTATTTTGTAATGTCTTTCACCGATAACTTCCGGGTCTAAGGCAGAAGAAGTAGAAGCCAAAATATCCATGGCCGGATAATTTCCCCGAGCAGCCTCTTGGCGAGACAAAACAACTATAGCGTCCAAATGTGGCAAAGTAGCAACCACTGCCGGGTCGGTAAAATCATCTGCCGGCACATAAATCGCCTGAACAGAAGTAATGGAACCGCTTTTAGTCGAAACAATCCTGTCTTCAACTTTTCCTATATCGGTTGAAAGGGTTGGTTGATAACCGACCTCTGACGGCATTATTCCCAATATAGTTGATTTTTCCATGCCAGCCATTAAAAATCGGTAAATATTATCTACAAAAAACATCACTTTTTCGCCTTTATCTCTTAATCTTTCAGCAATTCTTAGAGCGGAAAAAGCAGCTCTAAATCTTACTCCAGGACTTTCTCCCATTTCTCCTAAAAGTAAAATAGTATTTTTCAAAACATCGTTTCTTGAAAGTTCGAGATATAGTTCCTGCGCTTCCCTTGTCCTTTCTCCAACACCGGCAAAAATAGAATGTCCTTTTCCCTGATAGGCCGTATTATGAATAAGCTCGGTAAGAAGAACCGTTTTCCCCACTCCTGCTCCGCCGAATAATCCAATTTTCCCCCCTTTAGAAAAAGGAGCAATTAAGTCAATCGCTTTTATTCCTGTTTCTAAAATTTCGATTTTTCTCTTTTGCTCGCTTAACTCTGGCGAACTACTAAAAATAGAAACCCTCTCTTTTGTTGTTATTTCTCCTTTTTTGTCAATTGGTTCACCGAAAACATCTAAAATTCTACCAAGTAATTTTTTCCCAGTCGGTACAGTTATTGTCCTTTTTGTGTCTTCGCAAATTGATCCCCTTTCGACGCCTTGGGTAAGACCTAGGGCCAAACAACGACAGGTAGTTTCACTGCTATATTCTTCTACCTCCAAAAAAAGTTTCGGTTTTTCTAATTCAAGCAGGCTATAAAGCTTCGGCAGTTTTCCTTCCTTAAATTCCACTTCAACAATTGGTCCAGAAACTTCAATAATTTTTCCTTTATTTTTTGTCATGTTCTATGAGAATAAAGATCGTTTAATTCTTCAGTTATTACTCCTCTTTTTTCTCTAAAGTATTGATGGGAAAGATAAAAGAGCAATTGCTTCGCTTTTCCTGATGCACTTTCCATAGCAACCGTCCTTGCGGATAATTCAGATAATTTTGCCTCTAAAATTTTCTGGTAAAAAACAAGACCGATATATTCTTGAATAAGATAATCTCTAAATTTTTTTTTGTTTGGCTCATAAATTGGATAACCGGAAAAAACAGTATTCTCTTCTATTTTTCCTTCAAAGTTTTTAGAGTTAAAAGGTAAAAACACAAAAGATCTTGGCTTCTGAATACCTAAACTTTCGAATGCTGAATAAAAAATCAGAATCTCTTTATATTTTTTATTTAGAAAATCAGAAATTAACAAATTTCTAATCTTTCTGACATCCTCCTCTTTCGGCGACTCTTCCCATCCACGAAAAAAACTTTTTATCGTAATGCCCCTCTCTTTAAAAAGCTTTTCACCCTTCTCTCCTATTACCATAAACTCACTCCCTTTTCCCGTTCTTTCCTTGATAAAATCTATAAGGTTGTTTAGAAGAGCGCCGCAAAGCCCTTTTTCTGTAGTAATGACAACATTAAGTCGTTTTGTGGCTGGAGAAGAGTTAAGGAGAGGATGTGTTATACGTTCTTTCTCTAAATCATAAAAAATTTTTTCTAAAAAAAATTCATAGTTTTTCATATTTTGAGAAACTATCTTTAAGCGATGAATGTTAGCAGCTGAAATCTTCTCCAGGGTCTTGACTGTTTCTTTTATATCCTCGATACCTTTGATTTCTTTTTTTAAAGATATGAACTTCTTAGCCATATGTTGCTTAAATTCTGAATTCCTCTATTATCTTTTTAATTTTTTCCGTTATTTCTTTTGTCCACCCTTCTTTAAAAAGCTCTTTTTTTATTTTCGGATGGATATCGTCTAAAAAATGATAAAACTTTTCCTCAACCCCTTTTGCATTTTCTGGCTCTACTTTGTCAAAGAAGCCTTTTAAGACAGCGAAGTATACTATGCTCTGATTAATAGTATCTATAAGTTTATGTTTTTGTTGTTTGAAAATCTCTAAGAGAAGTTCTCCTCTTTTGAATCTTTTTTCCGCTTCTTCGGAAATTTTAGTTTCTAATTGGACTAATTTTTTTAATTCTTGATGTTGAGATAAAAGTAGTTTCAACCCTCCCGTTACCTCCTTTATATATTTTCTCTGGGCAAAACTGCCAATTCTCGAAACAGAAAGACCGATATTTACGGCTGGTTTTATTTCTTTTTGAAAAAGGTCTGTTTCTAAATAAATCTGTCCATCTGTTATAGAGATAAGATTAGTTGGAATATATTCGGTAATATCTCCTTCTTTTATCTCGCAAATAGGTAGGGCGGTGATTGATCCGCCTTTCGCTAATTTTCCTGCTCTTTCTAGAAGTCGAGCATGAAGATAAAAAATATCTCCCGGATATGCTTCTCTGCCAGGAGGCGTTTTCAATAAAAGAGAAATCTGTCGCCAAATCCAAGCATGTTTCGTAAGGTCGTCAAAAACAACTAAGACGTCTTTTCCTTTGTCTCTAAAATATTCAGCTATAGTCATCGCAGAAAAGGGGGCTAAATACTGTAAAGCCGGTGAATCGGAAGAAGGCGCAGCTATCTGAATTGTATAATCTTTAGCATTAAATTCGAGAAGAGTATTTTCTACCTCTAAAATTTCCGATTTTCTCTGCCCAATAGAACAATAGATACAAATAACAGGAGGACCTTCCGACTTGGCGGAACTAGAGGATGCAGCGGAAGGGTTATGTTTTTTTTGATTTAAAATTGCGTCCAAGGCCAA
>CAYZZO010000061.1:0-3318 GCA_964483075.1 uncultured Candidatus Saccharibacteria bacterium
TTTTCAAAGTACTCTTTTTCTTTTTCTTCGGAGACCTTAAAATTTTTGGAAGACAGAAGCTCAAAAGTCCATTTTATGTTCGTTATAGGAGAACGTAACTGATGAGAAATTATGTTGATAAATTCCGATTTCAGCTTAGAGACTTCCGCCAAGTTTTCAAATCCGTTAACTATCGTATAAGCGATGATGAACAAAACGGCCGTGACAGAAAGAATCATCAAGGAAACTAATTTTGGATCGGAGAAATAATAATTTCCGATTAAATAGAGAATTAAGGCGCTAAAAATTATAATAGCGCCCATTATTAAAAAAAGAAATTGAGGGCATTGCCAAATAGAAAGACCGTATTTGCGACATTGATTAAAGATGTTTAGCTTATTTTCTTTTTTTTCAGACATAATATTATATTATTCTTAATATACCATAATTGAAAATTATTTTTTTATTCCAGCCCTTTATATTTATTATAACATAGATTGACCTAAATAGAACGTTTTGCTAACATGTAAATAAAATGTGGCGTAATTTAAGATTAGAGTTTCTTCTCTTGTCGGAAACAATGGAGATAAATCTAATACGTAACATATGCGCTTTTTGACTAGTTAGAAATATAGCGGGCTGTAGCATAACGGTAGTGTGTGCGCTTTGGGAGCGTATGGCCTGGGTTCGATTCCCAGCAGCCCGACACGCCAGTTTCTAACAAAGGAAAGGATCATAGGATTCCTTATTGAGTCCGGACATCCAGACGTGCACTCAAGTCTTACGAATTTCGCCGTCGCGAGATAGCAAGTTTTGTCCGCCGTGGTTCGCTTTAGCGAGCAAAGGCGGGTGTCGTATAATGGCTATTATTTCTCCCTTCCAAGGAGAAGATGGCGGTTCGAATCCGCTCACCCGCTCTATGAAGAAGATTCTTCAGTATTATTCAAAAAATGAGGGAAAAAAAATAACTTTTAATATCCTACTTTATTTTTTAATTACTTTTGTGGTAGCAAGAATTTATGTTTATTCTTTTACCTGGCGTATTTTCATAAAAGGGAATCATATACACCATTTAGATTTTGGTATTATTATTCTTGCTATTGTCGGTTATTGGCTGTTAGTTGACCCAAAAATGGGAAGACGGTTAAAAATTGCCAAACTTTACGGAGTAGGATTAGGTCTCACCTTTGATGAATTTGGGATGTGGTTTCACCTTCAGGACAATTATTATGCTCGGGCGAGTTATGATGCTATAATTGTTATTTCGATAATACTTATAAATATTATTTATCTTGAAGACACTTGGAAAAAAATACTTAAAAAAATTTACAGAAAGATTTTACAAAAATAAAGAGGTGGGATTAAAATCCCACCTCTTTATTTAAATAAGCATTAGTAAGAAAAATAAGTATGAGCTAAAATCCTGCTCTTTAAAATTTTACCTAGCATATTCGACAATTCTATTTTCTCTAATCAATGTTACTTTAATTTCGCCAGGATATCTTAATTCTTCTTGAATTTTTTTAGCGATCTCTCGAGCTAATTTTTTAGCAGACAGATCGTCTATTTTTTCCGGCGAAACAAAAACTCTAATTTCCCTACCTGCTTGAATAGCATAGGCCTTATTAACGCCAGGAAAAGAAGTAGCTATGCTTTCAAGTTCTTCTAATCTTTTAAGGTAGTTTTCAAGAGTATCTCTTCTTGCTCCCGGTCTTGCTCCAGAAATTTGATCAGCTACTTTGATTATTATCGCTTCAATACTTTCTGCCGGATATTCATCGTGGTGGGACTTCATGGCATTAATAACTTCTTCCTTTACACCAAATTTCTCTAAAATCTTGATTCCTATGTCGACATGAGAGCCCTGAATTTGGTGGTCAACTGCTTTGCCTATATCATGGAGTAATCCTGCTTCTTGGCATACCCTCACATTGGCTCCCAGCTCAGAAGCTAGGGAAGAAGCCAAGTAGGAAACTTCGATTGAGTGAAGAAGAACATTCTGTCCATAGCTTGTCCTAAAACGCAACCTTCCTAATATTTGCACAACCCGTGGGTCAAGATTAATAACTCCAGTCTCATAAACCGCTCTTTCTCCCGCTTCTTTAATTTGCGATATTATTTCTGTCTCCGCTTTCTTGACCGTTTCTTCTATCTTGGCAGGCTGGATTCTGCCATCCTGGATCAATTTTTCTAACGCCGTTTTAGCAATTTGCCTTCTTATAGGATCAAAACCGGAAACAACAACTGTTTCCGGTGTTTCGTCCACTATTATTTCCACCCCTGTTAATCTTTCTAAAGATTTGATATTTCTTCCTTCTTTGCCAATAATTCTTCCCTTAATATCGTCCGAGGGGAGATTAACGGTGGATGTTGTTATCTCTTGCGCCTGAGGAAGAGCGTATTTTTGGATAGCCAAAGCTAAAAGCTCTTTCGCTTTTTTCTCATATTTTTCTTCGCCAATTGCTTCTAATTTCTCCATCCTCTCTAAAATATCCTTATTGTATTCTCTCTCTAAATTCTCTAAAAGTTCTTTTTTCGCTTTTTCCCTAGGGAGATTAGCAATTTTTTCTAATTTTTTTAGAGCCGCTTCCCTTAAAGACCCGACATCTGCTTCTATCTTTTTAATCTGCTCTACTTTTTGGCGAAAATCATCTTCTTTTTTTTCTAAATCAGCGACCTTTTTGCCTAGAATGTTTTCTCTCCTCAAAAGCGTTTTTTCCGCGTTAAAAATTTCCCGACGCTGGATTGTTATGTCTTTTTTTGTCTCATCGATAACTTTGTCTGACTTTTCTTTCGCTCTTGATATTATTTCATCGGCGGTTTTTTTCGCCTGAGAAATTCTTTTTTGAAGTGTTGTTTCTATTTCGTCTGATTGCTTCCTGGCAATCGACTGTCTGGCAAAATAACCCAAAATCGCGCTTATCGCTAAAACAAATACGCCTATAGCGACCAGGATAAATAAATTCATAATTTTGAATAAAAATTTGGCTGTCTATCATCTTAGTTTAATAAACTTAATGCGAAATTATTCCTCATTAGAAAATTTATTTATTAGTAATGTTCCTTTCTTTATTGTTTGTTTTCTTTATAATAGTCCACTGAAAACATTCTTCTTTTTATTTCTAATGAGATAAGCCAAAATTCTAAAGTTAAATGGTAACTAGGGAAAAAGTATAATTCTCCCTTGTGCAAAAATTATAACAAATTATCTAAAAAAAACAATCCCCCTAAAAAATATTTTGAGGGAAGAGGAACTGTTTATGCTCTCTCTATTTTTTTATTTTTATGACCTCGTCAATCACCCCGTATTCTTTCGCTTCTTCCGACGAAAGATAAAAA
>CAYZZO010000062.1:0-3232 GCA_964483075.1 uncultured Candidatus Saccharibacteria bacterium
CTGCTGCCCATCCACCAGCAAGTCCACAGATACCTGTCCCAGTTCCATAAAATGTGCTATCGATTGACCATTCTGTTGCTTCCTTTCCTTTATCTATATGTCTTGTAAATACAGCTTGCCAGCTAGATGTAACCATCGCCATGCCGATAGCATAGAATGCCTGTACTACATAAAGATGCCAAGGGAGATGGCAGAAAATAAAGGCAAGAGGAGCAATAGAAGCGATAATCTCCCCATTTACCAAAAACCAATAGTCATCTCTTTCCCCTATATGCCTGTCTAGAAACAAACCTATAGGAATATTCATCAATGATTTTAGAACCCAATAAATGGCAGCCGCGATTCCAACAACAAGTGTTGTCCCTCCTATAATATTTTTGACGATGAAAATAGCAAAAATAGGTTGAAATAATCCAATCGCGCCCCAAAAAACAAAATCACTAAAAATTAGATATTTGATAACTTTATTTAAATTTAGATGCATAATTCTTTAAACTTTAATTTTTCTTTTTTTTAATAAATTAATTTTACTTACAAAGATATTTTTAAACGATAGTAAAACAAATTTTAGCAAAATAGCCATTCCAAATAAAGCTATTGTCCCCTGGACGATTCTTAAAATATTTACAAAGACGACAGAAGACCATTCGCTCAAACCAAAGATATGAAAAGTAAATAATTGGATTAACTCGTGAGTTCCCAGTGTCGCAGGAATTGGGATGAGAGAAACTAAATAAGTAGAACCAAGAATAGAAAATGATGGCCAAATTATAACTCTTTTATCTAAGAAAAAAATAAGAACAGAGACGCCGATAACCATTGTAATACCTCTTAAGGCGTCTACCACTATGGCCTGATATAATTTTTTTCTCTCCCGAAAAAATTGGAATATTTGGTTTTCAATTTCTAGGGATTTCTCTCCAAAATGAGTGAAAAGTACATGCCTCAAACCCAATATCTTAAAGGTAATCATCAAAATACTTCCCTTTTTAAAAATTCTAATATAAAGATACGAAAAAAGGCTTAAGCTCAAGAGAAAAACAATTTTTAAGAAAAGAGCGAGATGAGGAGACAAAGAGCCACCCCCATGGAGAATGAGAAAAACAAAACCAATAGAAAATATTATTAAATTAATTGTCAATTGAAGGAATCTGTCTATAAAAATAGAAATTATGTCATCAGCCCAACTGATATTAACTTTCTTCTTGAGAAAATATCCTTGTAATACCTCGCCAGCGAAAAAGACAATTGGAGCGAAAAATGACACACCATAAGCAATAAAATAAGGGGAAAGAAGATCCCTAAAGGCAATTTTATGTTTTTGAGCAGCTAAAATTATCTTCCATCCCAAAACCTCAAGAAAAATATAGGCAAGATTAAAAAGGAACACTACAAGCCACTCCCACCAAGTAAAAGTAGCGAATGAAGATTTAATTGCTTTGAATCCGACAAATTTAGCAACTCCCCAAAAGATAATTATCCCTACCAAAATAGAAAATACGAAAACAAGAATTTGTTTTTTCATATAAAAGTTATCTCTCTTAAAGCGACCGATTATCGATAGACTCGATATCCTTCTCTCACCTTTTTATTAACCTTCAAACCAACTTCCGCTCCTTTCTTTGCCCTCTTAACCTTAACATGATTGATTTCTAAAGAGCTTGCTTTCTGCTTGAAATCAGTATCCTCTCCCCCAACGAAATGAAGTTCGTCTCCTTGTTTTAAAGTTTTAGTAAGGGTAATCGCTGCCACTTTTATTTTATCAAAATAATGGGTAACGCGGCCAATTAGAATTTCTTTGTGGGCTTTTACTTTTTTCGTTTTCTTCTTGCTAACAGATTTTTTCTTGGAAGAAACTTTCTTGCGACTCCTTTTCCTCTTCGCCGTTTTTCTTGTCTTCTTCTGGACTACTCTCTTTTTCTTTTTCACAATTTTCTTCTTCGTAACTTTCTTTTTTCTAGGTATCTTTTTCTTTTTTGGAGACCGAGAAGTTTTAACTTTTCTTATTTTTCTCTTTGTTTTCATTTTTAAAATTAGAACTAATAGAAACGACCTTTATAAAATTATAGCTTAGTCTGAGATAAAATCAAAAACAATTTTGAATTTTGAATTTCGAACCAAATCTTAATGACTGAATGGCTCAAGCAGAAATCAAAAGCTCAAATGACAAAATCCAAATCAAATCCTAATGCTCAAATGTCAAAAATGAATTATATTGTTTTGGATTTTGGATTTGGGACTTCGTTTGACATTTGACATTTGGATTTTGAGCTTTGTTTATTGTGCTCTCGAGAGGAATCGAACCTCTATCCAGAGCTCCGGAGGCTCTTGTTCTATCCTTTAAACTACGAGAGCTTTTCTGCAAATAAATATAAATGGGCTTTCTTGCGGTCTCCCCTATCTAAATAACATGCTTTCTTCACGTGGAAACCTACTTTCTCTACGATTTTCTTTAATTCTTCTAGGTGAAAATAATGGAAATATCTATATCCCATTAGCTTTTTTTGAGAATTATACCAGGGATAAAAAAAATCATTGTGGTCTAAGCCGTATAACTTTCTAACATCTTCTTTGTTAAAATAATCAATAAATTTCGATATATAAGGCCAAGCTACTGGATTCCAGCCAGTGATAATTAATTTTCCTTTATTCTTTAAAACTCGAAATGCTTCACGGAGAATTTTTAGTCTAAACTTTTCTGAAGGAATGTGATGGAGCATTGAAAGCAAATAAACAACATTAAAATAATCATTCTGAAATGGCAACTTTAAAGGAGGAACTACACGAAATTTATGTCGAGGATATTTTTTGCGAGCAACCCTAATCAGCTCTTTAGAAACATCTACCCCGTAGTAATTTATCGAATAATTGTTTAAGATAGTTAGAAGAATACCATTGCCACATCCCCAATCAAGGACATAATCGCCTTTGCGAAGAAATTTAGTTAGTAATGGGATATCTTTACGAAGAAATGGCAAATATTGTCTCGTTTGAGAAAAATGTGAACTAATCTTATTATAAATATTAGATGTCGATCTAATAATTGATTGAGCTAATTTATCATCCATATGCAACTTAAAGAAGAAGAAATAAAAGAGAAAATAGTAAAAGAATTATCTAGAACAAAAAAAACAGCAAAAAATCTATCTAAAATAAAGAGAAAAGCGGCTAAATTTTATAAAACTGGATTTTTCTCTAATACTGATTTACTTAAAGTTTACCATCGATTAGT
>CAYZZO010000063.1:0-3139 GCA_964483075.1 uncultured Candidatus Saccharibacteria bacterium
GCTCAACCTTCCGGAATACGAGCAGGGATAATGGGCACTCTTTTTCTTTTAGGAGAAAAAATTGGCAGGAGATTTGTCAGTTCCCGAGCTATTTTAATTGCTGCCGCTTTTATGCTTTTAATAAATCCCTTGCTCTTGTTAGATAACGTTGGTTTTCAACTTTCATTTTTAGCGGCAATGGGCATTATTTATTTAACGCCCACTTTCAAAAATTGGCTTCAGCTTGCTTTTTGTCGCTTTTCAAAGGAAAGCGGAGTGAGATTCGGAAGAAACAACAAATGGCTTATCGCCTTGATAGAGATTATGGCAATGACCTTATCTGCTCAAGCATTTACATTACCAATTTTAGTTTATAATTTTGGCAGGATTTCTATAGTTGCTCCCTTGACAAACATTCTAATTATACCAGTTATCTATTGGATTATGGTCTTCGGCTTTATTTTTTCTTTAGTCGGAATGATTTCGCCATCGTTAGGTCATTTCTTATCTTTTCCTTCCTTGTTCTTATTAGACTATTTAATGAAAATAGTAAATTTTTTCTCCGAGCCTTGGGCTGCTAAAAGTTTTAGAAATATCCACTGGCTCTGGCTGGTAATCTCTTACCTGTTTTTAGGTATTTTTAGCTGGCGATTAAATAAAAAAGCGAAATTAAAATTTTTAGATTATTAAAACAAAAAAATCGAAGAGGTTGCAAACATAATGAGAATTTTAGATTATTGAAATATAAGGTATAATCGTGGAATATGGATAAAAAAATAATTAACAGAAACAAAGTATTCGTGGTAGCAGTTAATATGGGCTATGGCCACCAAAGAACAGCCGAGCCTTTAAGGGCATTTTCTTTTAAAAAAGAAATTATTAATGCTAATAACTACAAGGGGATTCCTGAAAATGACAGGAAAATTTGGGAGTCAGGCAGGACTTTTTATGAATTTATTTCAAGATTTAAAAGGACTCCTCTTATCGGTAAATTTGTTTTTTCATTTTTTGATAAATTACAGAGCATTCCCGCTTATTATCCTAAAAGAAATATGTCCAAGCATAATTTCGTTTTAAAAAGGATTTATTCTGCTATTAAAAAAGGATGGGGAAAAGACTTTATAGAAAGATTAAAAATAAAAAACGAACAAGTTTCTCGTAAGCGAGGACAAAAATTAAAAATTAACCTGCCTCTGGTGACCACTTTTTTTATTCCTGCTTTTATGGCAGAGTTTTTTAAATATCCGGCTGATATCTATTGCGTCATTTGCGATGCTGATATTTCCAGAACCTGGGCTCCTTTAAACCCTCGGAAAAGCAGAATTAAATACCTTGCTCCTAATCCCTGGGTGATTAATCGCTTAGAGCTTTATGGTGTCAGGAAAGAGAATATTTTTTTAAGCGGATATCCCTTACCGAAAGAAAATATTGGGAGCGAAAAAATGGAGATTTTAAAAAAAGATTTAGGCGAACGAATTTTGAATTTGGACCCGGCGCAAAAATATCGCCGCCGATACAAGCTCTTAATTGAAAAAAAAGTAGGACAGTTGCCAAAAGAGTCAGGCCATTCTTTGACAATAATGTTTTCTATTGGCGGAGCAGGCGCCCAAAAAAAGATTGCTATTAATTATGTCAAAAGTTTATCTGAAAAAATTAAACAGAATAAAATTAAAATAATTTTATCGGCAGGCATTAGAAAAGAAGTCGAGAGATATTTTTTAAAAGAAATAAAAAAGCTTAAACTGGAAAAATTTCTCGGTCGAGGAATAGAGATAATCTTTAAAAAAGAAATTAGAGACTATTTCTCTCTCTTTAATCAAAAATTAAGAAAAACAGATATTCTATGGACAAAGCCGAGTGAACTTTCTTTTTACAGCGCTCTTGGCGTACCTATTATTATTGCTCCGCCGATTGGTTCTCAGGAAGATTTTAACAAAAAATGGCTTTTACATACAGGCGCAGGAATTTTGGGAGAAAACCCAAAGTATGCTAATGAATGGATTTTTGATTCTCTAAACAGCGGACGTTTTGCCGAGGCGGCTATGCAGGGATTTATTGAAGAGGAAAAACTCGGCACTTTTAATATCCAACAAATTATTTCCCCCTAATACCTAATATGCTTTGGTTAATAATTACCGTATTTGCTTATTTCATTCTAGCTATTGTCTGTTTGGCCGATAAATATCTTTTAAAAGAGGGCATCCCAAACCCTAAGGTTTTTGCTTTTTATGTCGGGATTTTGGGTGTTTTAGCTTTGTTTATTATTCCTTTCGCGGGATTTTATGTTCCAGGAGGCGGGCAGGTTGTTATTAGCCTTTTGGCGGGCGCTCTTTCTATTTACGCTCTTTTTTGGTTTTATAAAGACCTAAGTTTATTTGAGGCTTCTCGGGTGGTGCCGACGATCGGGGGATTGATTCCTTTGTTTACCTTCGGTTTGGTCTATCTTTTTTCCCTTGGCAAGGAAGTATTATCTCTGAGGGAAGGCATTGCCTTTATTTTATTAGTTTGTGGCAGTGTGATCATCACTTTGCCTTCCCGAATTTTTGCGAAGCGAAGACATGGAAAGACAAAAGAAGAAAAACCTCTTAATCCGAAGAGATTTAGTCTCCCTGTCCTGACCGCTTTTTTATTTTCCTTATCTTTTGTTTTAACCAAGTATATTTATTTGGAGCAGACGTTTTGGAACGGTTTTATTTGGCGAAGCATTGGCGGATTCTTAATGGCGATTATTTTTTTTATTTTCTTTCCAGAAATCAAGAAAGAGATTTTCAAAAAGAAGATTAAGATTAAAAAGAAAACTGTCGTAATTTTTCTTTCAAACCAAACTCTCAGCGCCGGGGCTACTATCTTGCAGAATTGGGCTATCGCTTTAGCTCCTTTGGCTTATGTGGCGATAATTAACGCCCTTCAGGGAGTTCAATATGTTTTTTTGTTTGTCTTCGCGATTTTCCTTTCTTTAAAATTTCCCGAAATACTGAAAGAAGAGATTTCCAAAAGAATAATTTTTCAGAAAGTTTTTGCTATTTTGTCTCTATGCCTGGGCTTGGCCATTTTAGTGCTTAAATAAGCAAAGATTTACAAGTAAATAATTTTTCAAAAAACTGTCGCTATTACCTTGATTGTTGCTGGGATTGTAATTTTTTTAATAAACCTAATACGC
>CAYZZO010000064.1:0-3097 GCA_964483075.1 uncultured Candidatus Saccharibacteria bacterium
AAAACATTTCAACTTCAAATATTAGAAAATAAGAAATACATAGCTTTGGCCGAAAATAATAAATTTGTTTCCCATTTTATTGAAACTTCCCGGGGCGTAATTTACGATTCTAATGGAAAACAATTAGTTTTTAATGAGCCAACTTTTTCCTTGGTTTTAGATAAGAGCCATTTACCTTCTTCTTTGTCTAAGAAAGAAGAAACATTAAAGGTGGTTTCCGAAATTATTGGTGAAAAAATAAGTGACTTGGAAAATAGAATTAGTTCGAAAAAAAATAAAAAAATTGTAATCTCAGAAAATCTTGACCATCAGTCCTTAATTTTGCTCGAGACAAAAATTGCCAGTTTGCCAGGCTTTGAAATTATACAAAATTTGACGAGGCATTACGAAAACGGAAAAACTTTTTCTCAAATTATTGGATACAATGGAAAGATCAACTCAAAAGAATTAAAGCTAAGCCCTGATTTCTATACTAATTATGATTATGTTGGTAGGGCTGGGCTAGAGAAAAGTTATGAAAAATATTTAAGAAAGAACCCCGGAAAGATGCAAATTGAAAAGGATGCGCATGGCCGTCTTATTTCAAAAAAAATAATTTCTTTGCCAGAATCGGGAAAAAGCTTGGTATTATATCTTAATGCAGACTTACAAAAAAAATCCGAGGAGACGTTAAAAGAAATGTTAAAAAAAGTAGGCGCCAGAAAAGGAGTAGTCATAGCAATGAATCCAAATAACGGCGGAATATTATCTTTAGTCAGCCTTCCCAGTTTTGATAACAACCTATTTAGTAAAAACGCTGACCAGAAAGCTCTCAGGGAGCTTTTAAAAGACCCTAAAAGAGAGGAACCGTTTTTGAACCGAGCAATATCAGGATTATATCCTACCGGTTCTACTATTAAACCCCTAATTGCTTCTGCCGTATTAGAAGAAAAAATAATTCCTCCTTCAAAAAAGATTTATTGCGAGGATAAAATTATTATTCCCAATAAATATAATCCGGAAAAATATACGATAAAAAAAGACTGGGCTTTTCATGGCTGGACCGACATTAGAAAGGCGATTGCTGAATCATGCGATGTCTATTTTTATACGGTCGGTGGGGGATATAGAGACCAAGTAGGCTTGGGCCCTTCAAGAATAAAAAAATATCTTGAACTTTTCGGATGGGCGGCTAAAACAGGGATTGATTTGCCGGGAGAAATAAAAGGATTTATCCCTTCCCCAGAGTGGAAAAAGAAAGCCAAGGGAGTTTCTTGGTGGGATGGCGACACATACAATCTTTCTATAGGGCAGGGCGATATATTAATTACGCCAATTGAAGTAATTTCTTCTTTTGTTTCTATAGCCAATGGCGGAACTCTTTTTAAGCCGGAGATTGTTAAACAAATTATTGATAGCAATAAGAATATAGTTAAGAAGATTAAACCGGTAGTTATAAGAAAAAACTTTATTAAACCGAATAACATTAGAATTGTCCGAGAGGGAATGAGAGAAGCTGTTACGGGCAAAAATAGCCCTCTTGCTTCATCTGTTTTGTTGAATTCTCTTCCCGTGGCAGTTGCCGCCAAAACGGGAACCGCGGAAACTCCAATACCAAATCATTACCATAACTGGGTTGTCGTTTTTGCGCCTTATGATAATCCTCAGATTGTTTTGCTTGTTATGATCGAGAACATAAAAGGAGTCCACTCAGCCACCTTGCCAATTGCGAAGGAGATATTAAATTGGTACTTTAATAAACCAAAAATAAAAAATCAATAGGTCGTTTGCCGTTATAGACAATAGGCTATGCAAAAATCAAAATGAAAATTTAAAATTCAAAAAATAGATAACTGTGATATAATAAAAATATGGAGATTAAGACTAAAAAGGATTTAGAGAATAAGTTTCAACTTGTAAAAAACGGTGAAGTGCGGGTAAGGTTTGCTCCTTCGCCGACAGGTTTTTTGCATATTGGAAGCTGCAGAACAGCTCTTTTTAACTTTCTTTTTGCCCAAAAACACCGAGGGAGATTTATTCTAAGAATCGAAGATACAGATAGAGAAAGATCCAAAGCTGAATTCGAAAAAGATATTATTGAAAATCTAAAATGGTTGGGACTTGATTGGGATGAAGGGCCAATCGATACCGCTCAAGATAAAAATCCAAATCTCAATAATCAAAAAGATGATAGCGGAACCTCAGAATACGTTGGTAATTATGGACCTTATAGGCAGAGTGAGCGTAGAGATATTTACAGGAAATATTTAGAAAAATTATTAGAAGAAGATAAGGCATATTATTGTTTTTGTTCGGAAGAAGAATTGGAAGCAAAGAGACAAGATCAAATAAGCAGGGGATTATCTCCTCGCTATGACGGGAAATGCGCGAATTTTTCTAAAGACGAAGTGAGGGAAAAATTAAAAAATAGGGAGCCATCTGTTATTAGATTTAGAGTTCCAAAGAAAAAAGTTTCTTTTATTGATGTTATACGAGGGAAAGTAGAATTTGACGCTGAACTTTTTGGCGATATTGTCATTGCTAAAAATCTTGAAAGTCCTCTCTATAATTTTGCTACCGTGGTTGATGACTTCGAAATGAAAATTACTCATGTTATAAGGGGGGAAGACCATCTTTCAAATACGCCAAAACAAATTCTATTACAGGAAGCGCTTGGTTTTCAGAGTCCGGTTTATGCTCACCTTCCTTTAATTTTGGGTCTGGATAGAAGTAAATTAAGCAAGAGGCATGGGGCTATGGCTGTGGAAGAATATAAAAAAATAGGCTACTTACCTGAAGCAATAATTAATTTTTTAGCTTTTTTGGGATGGAATCCTGGGATAGAAAGAGAGATTTATTCGTTACCTTCTCTAGTCAAAGATTTTTCTATCGAAAAAATTCAAAAGTCAGGAGCGATTTTTAACGTCGAAAAATTAGACTTTTTAAACGGTTTTTATATCCGAAAAAAATCTTTAGAAAAAATAACAAAATTATGTTTACCATATTTAATGGAAAGCGGATTAATAAGACCAATTATTGAATCAGAACAGTATCCGCCTGCTTACGGAGGAATAAACCCTTCTCAAATTTTTGAAATTATTAAGACCAAAGAAAGAGT
>CAYZZO010000065.1:0-2917 GCA_964483075.1 uncultured Candidatus Saccharibacteria bacterium
ATAACGAAAAAGCAGAAAAGGCCATCCTCGCAATTTTAAAAGAATACAAAAATATTTCTCAAAAAAAAGTTCCCTCAGAAGAATTGAGAAAGGCGAAAGATCATTTTAAAGGAAAATTAAGCCTAACCCTGGAAACATCTGATGCAAAAGCTAGTTTTTACGGAGAGCAGGAAGTTTTAGAAAGAAATATCTTAACTCCAGAGAAAATTTGCGGTGAAATTGATAAGGTAACCACTAATGATATTTTAAAAACTGCTCAAGACATTTTTAGACCCGAAAAATTAAATTTGGCGTTAATAGGACCATTTAAAGATAAATCAAAATTTAAAAAATTACTGAAATTTTGATTGTCTTGCTGTTGACTACGTTATTATTGCTTGCTTCGTTTGTTTGTTGTATGTTGTTAGAAAATTAGCAGAGCAGCAACGCAACAATATAACAGCATAACAATGCAATTCTATGCCTAACGAAAAGATATTAGATATATCTTGGAACTCGATTTTAAAGATTTCCATCGCAATAATTTGTTTTTATATCGCTTATTCAATCAGGGATGTTTTTATTTGGTTTATTTTTGCTCTTGCTATCTCGATTCTTTTCAATCCTGCCATTAATTTTTTACAAAAAAGAATGATTCCTCGTTTTCTCGCTAGCGTTTTTATTTATTTAAGCGTTTTCGGATTATTCAGTTTCCTAATTTATTTAATGGTTCCTTTATTCAATTCCGAGATTGGTCAGTTTTTGAAATCTTTTCCTGAATACTTTGAAAAAATATCTCCGCCCTTAAAAGGTCTTGGTTTTCAGACATTTAACGATATAAATAGTTTTATGCATGGTCTTAGTGACTCTCTCCAAAAAATGTCTGAAAACATATTCAATATTATATTTGCTATTTTTGGCGGATTTTCTTCTTTCATTTTTGTTTTTACAACGGCATTTTTTATTTCTATAGAAGAGAAGGCGATTGAAAAAACATTAATACTTGTTTTTCCTAAAAAATACGAGGCATATGTTTTAAGTCTTTGGGAAAGATGCGAGAGTAAAATTTCTGGATGGTTTGGAGCAAGGGTTTTAGCGTCTTTATTCGTTGGTTCATTGTCTTATCTTGCCCTTCTAATTTTCAATGTTAAATATCCTGCCCTTTTAGGCCTTTTTGCCGGCGTTTTCAACTTTGTTCCTTTTGTTGGCCCCCTTGTTACTGGAATTTTATTTTTTGTCATTGTCGCTCCAACAGAAATGCTGAAATCTATTTTTGTTGTTATTACTTTTATAATAATACAGCAAATAGAAAATAATATCCTCTCTCCCTTTTTAATGAGAAAAATTATCGGTGTTCCTCCTGCCTTAGTTTTAATCTCCCTTCTTGTTGGAGCAAAACTTTGGGGAGTGATGGGAGCCTTTCTGGCCATTCCTTTATTTGGTATCTTATTTGAATTTCTTAGGGAATTTTTAGAAAAAAGGAGAGAGCAAGAAATAAAAATTGTGTAGTAAATCCAATGCCAAAAAAGAAATTTTATATAACGACAAGCATAGCTTACGTTAATGCTCTTCCTCATATCGGTTTTTCTTTAGAATTGATTCAGGCAGATGTTTTGGCTCGATATCATCGTATTTTAGGCGATGATGTTTTCTTTTTGACCGGGACAGACGAACATGGAATAAAAATTGCCCAAGCGGCAGAAAAAGCCGGAAAAAAGCCGGAGGAATTTGTTGATGAAATTTCAGGTGAGTTTAAACGCTTAACAAAGGTTTTAAATATTTCCAATAACGATTTCGTTAGAACGACTGATGAAAAAAGACACTTGCTGGCAGTAGAAAAAGTTTGGAATAAATTAAAAGAAACTGGCGATATTTATAAAAAGAAATATACGGGATTGTATTGCGTAGGTTGTGAAGCGTTTGTGCGGGAGAAAGATTTAAAGGACGGTAAATGTCCTATTCATCAAAAAGAACCGGAAATAGTGGAAGAAGAAAATTATTTTTTTCGTCTCTCTAATTATGCAACAATGATAAAAAAAATTTTAGAAAAAAACGAAATAGAAATTATTCCAAAGACGAAAAAAAATGAAATACTGAGTTTTATTAATCAAGGCGTAGAAGATATTAGCTGTTCAAGGTTAAGAAAAAAATTACAATGGGGGATACCTGTTCCTAACGACAATAGTCAGACGATTTATGTTTGGTTTGAGGCGCTGATAAATTATATCTCTGCCTTGGGTTTTCCCGAAAACGAAAAATTTAAAAAATTTTGGCCTGCCGACGTTCATTGCATTGGAAAAGATATATTAAAATTTCATGCCTTAATTTGGCCGGCAATGCTTTTATCTCTTGGATTAAAGCTGCCGAAAAAAATTCTTGTTCATGGGTTTGTTAATATTAATGGCCAAAAAATGTCAAAATCGCTTGGTAATGTTATTGACCCCTTCAAGCTTGTTAAAAAGTATGAAACCGTTCAAGGAAGAGAACGTTTTCCAATTAAGAATCCCGGTAATGTGGACGCTGTCAGGTATTTTCTTCTGCGGGAAATAGTTCCGACCGAGGATGGTGATTTTACTGACGAAAAATTTAGTGAACGCTACAATAGTGATCTGGCAAACGGTTTAGGAAATTTAGTGGCAAGGGTGAGAGTGATGGCAGAAAATAATCTTAAATTTCAAACTTCAAATCTTAAAATCACAACTCAAAATACAAAAGTTTTAGAAAAAATACAAAAGGTTGAAAAAAAATATAAGAACGCTTTGGCAAATTTTAAATTTAACGAAGCGTTGAAAATAATTTGGGAATTAGTTAGTTTTTCTGATAAATATATCGAAAACGAAAAACCTTGGGAAAAAAGGGAAAACTCTAAAGAAGTTATTAATAATTTGTTATTTATTTTGGATAATATTGCCAAAATGATTGAACCGTTTTTGCCTGG
>CAYZZO010000066.1:0-2860 GCA_964483075.1 uncultured Candidatus Saccharibacteria bacterium
AAAATTAAAATGTTTATCTGGCAACATCTCTCCTAATTCAGAAGTATCATAGGCAAAAAATCCATTATACAATCCCTTTTCTGAAATCAATTTAATCCTTTTACCATCAAAAGTTTTGAAAGATTTTGTTTTTACTAATTCTGTGCCTAATCTTTTGCTAACTCTCCAAGCCCATTCACTTTCTGGCAATTTAAATCCTTTTTCCTTTGCCACTTGTTGGAGTTCTTTTGCTAGTGATAAACTGATACATTTTTCTTCTTTTTTCATTTTATTAAATTAAAATTTACTTCAATCAATTCCCCGCAAATTATTGCCAGAAGACCATTTGTTATATCTCCTTTAATAAGCAATAAGTAAAGACCGTAAAGAGTGAATAAAATGTTAGCACCAATTGTTATATTCATAGATTTAATTTATTTCCGCAAATATTTCCACAAGTCCAATCTATTATGTTCTCTTAAAAGAATATAATAGTCTTTCAATGCTCGAATTGCTTTTCTCTCGCTAAACTTTCCCTTTGTATAAGCAATGTTTTTGATAAATAATTTCATTTTCAATTCTTCTGTTTTTTTAATTCTTTTCATATTTGATTACTAAAACTTTAATACCTTCGTTAGAGGGAGGACGGGGGACATCCCTCTTTTCGTCCTCCCTCTTTTTCGAAGGACTAACCTCTGTCCCAGTATCAACGGGTGTCTCAACCACGGCAGGGTTAGTCGCCTCTAAAAATATTCCTATCAAGAAGCTGAAAATAAAGGCCAAGATAAATAATTTTATTAAATTCATAGTAAAGTATTCCCTTCTGTTTTAATTCTTAATTCGGCTAGCTTGCAGTATTCCTTTGAGATTTCAATGCCGAGATAATTTCTTTTAAGTTTTTTACAGGCAATGGCCGTCGTGCCGCTTCCCATAAAAGGATCAAGGATTAAGTCGCCTTCCTTGCTGCTAACTTTTAACATTTTTTCAACCATCCAGAGGTGTTTGATAGTCGGATGTTCCAGTCCCGTGTTGTTAACTTTATCGGTAAATACTTTTCGGTAAGCTTCATATCCGAGATTGCTGTTAAAATAACAATTCTTGCTTCTGATAAAAACGCAGTATTCTACATCGGGCAGGTAGGTATTGTTGTAAGCCGGCACCGGATTTATTTTGTGCCAAACTAAAATGTTCCAGCTGTATTTATTTTTGATAATCCAGTTAAGCGTTTCTGGCAGAGTGTTTTTTGCCATCCAGATATAGGCGTGAAAGTTTTTCAGTTTCGGTTTTACCGCTTCTAAAAAAGGAATCAGAGTAAATTTTGTATTAGTGCCTATATTTTTTATATCTTTTTTTCTGTATTCGTATTTTCTCTTACAACTTCCACCGCCGCTAAAAGAGATATTATATGGAGGATCCGTGTAAAGCAGATCAATACTTTTATCGGGAATATCTTTTAATTTTTCTAAACAGTCGCCTTGAATGATTTGATTTATTTTCATACGCTTATACTTCCCGGAAACAATTTATCAATTTCCTCTCTTACCTCGTCTGCTTCTTTTTGGTGAATTATCGCGTCCATCTCCTGCGCTTTATAGTAGCTAGCCCCTTGTCTTGCCCGTCTCTTTTTTTCGTAATCTAGATACGCTTGAGAGGCGACTAATTTCTTTTTGCCATTGATTATTATTTCGTCAGTGGTGATAACATAGTGGACAAGATTGCCGTTCCTTATCCTCTTAATCGCTTTTAATTCAACGGCATTTTCAATTTCTTTCGGAGTAACATATCCCAGAATTTCATTGCGGACCAGATTTTTACTCGCCTGCTTTTCAGTGATCAATCCTTTCCTAACCATTAAATTTAACCAAAACTCCTTAGGTTTTTGTTCTATTGCTTCAAGCATATTATTTGGGTTTAACTATCCAAGAATTAGAATCTCTGTTATAAATAATTTCACCTCTCATTTCCGCGTCAGCCAATTCCTCATCTGTCATCCAGCGGCCGTCGCTTATTTGAGTTTTGCCGGTGGCGTCGCCTGTGTTACCGCTTCTTTGTCTTTTTAATATCCCTTCAATGTAAGCTAGCTTTTTATTATTTTGTTTAACAGATATTTTTAACGCTTCAATAAATTTTTCCTCGCCGTAGTCCTTTAAGATTTTGTTAATTTCCTGTTCCAAAATTTCCGTGAGCGGCGGGAATTTATTTTTAGTCCAAGTGCTTTTCCATTTCGCCTGATTCTTTTCTACTTGTTGTTGGAACTCATACTCTTGGAACGGGGAGCCGTCCGGCGCCAGCCACTCTTCATAATTCTTATTGATCCCCCAGAGGTTTTTGTTGTTTTTTAATTTTTGTTTGAAAAGGATATTGCGGGAGGTGAGAGAGGTGGTGGTATGAATAACATTTACTCTGTCAATTCCTGTTTTCTCAGCCATTTTACCAAAACTAATTTGTCTTTTTTTGGCATTCCAACCATAAGTATCTCTGATAATTTTTAAAATAATTTTCAGTTCGTATCCTCTAAAAGGATATTCCAATATTTTTTCCAACAACTCATTCGAAAGCTGCGTATATCCGTTTTCTAATTGCGGACTGGCCATATTATTTTGCTTAATTGATTCACAGGAGCGAGCGTCTTAATTTTTAAATGCTCTAGGAATCAACTAAGCAAGAGACGCCCGCTCTTATAAATCAATTCTTTTTCTTCTCGCTTTCTTTTTGAACATCGTTAAAATATTCCTCTAAAATGCGGTAGCATTCTTGCCGAGATATTTTTAATTTTTTCCCAATCACGGCAAAACTTTCCTTAAAATCTTTGCGGCGTGTATAAATGTATTCCGCCCTAGCGTCTCTAATTTTCCTTTGCATCTCTTCAAAAGTCATAATA
>CAYZZO010000067.1:0-2845 GCA_964483075.1 uncultured Candidatus Saccharibacteria bacterium
GATGAATTAGATTATCAGAAAAATCTTCTTTTCTGGAAGGACGCTTCAAACGAAAAAACGGAAGAAATGCTCAGCAAATTATTAGAAGTTTTATCTAATATAAAAGAATCTGATTGGAATAAAGAATACTTAAAAAATTTCTTGATTACTTTTTCAAATAAAGAAGGAGAGAGAGATAGGGGAAAGATTCTTTGGCCATTTAGAGTCTCTTTGAGTGGAAAAAAAGCATCTGCCGGTCCTTTTGAAATCGCCGAAATTTTAGGAAAAAAGAAAACATTGTTAAGGGTAGAGCAAGCTAAAAGAAAATTTGAAATTATATGAGGTTTTTACTTATCAATATGACGATAATTTTTCTAATAAGCGCTGTCTTTCCAAACGCGTCTTTTGCTCAGAAAATTAATTCTCCAGAAAAATCTTTAACTACAATAGAGCAAAGCAAGAATACACCCAAAGCTCCAGAAAACATTGAAGAAGCAAAAACGCTGGGCAAAAAGTTTTTGTCTGGAGTTCCCGATGTATTTAAGAAATCATTGGAAGAACTTTTATTCGTTTGGAAAAAAGTCTTCAAGTGGCTAAAGACTTTTTGGGATTCTCATATCAACCCTTGGTTTCAAAAACTTTGGGATAAAATTTTATGTTCTTTTAGAAAAGAAGTTAATACCAGAGAACCTAAAGTAAAAAAGGAATTCCAAAAAGAAAAAAATGAAATGAAAGAAGATATTCCAAGGGTAGGCAAATCTATCTGGCAAAGATTTGTGGAATTAGTGCAATAGTTTATTATGCGACATATCTGAATAAAATGAAGTAAGTCTGAATAAAATGAAGTAAACAGGTTTAAATCTTGTTAACCATAGTTGCTGATTTTCTTAAATTTTTCGAACGGAATTATAACAGTAAATATATTAATTGTAACGCATAAAAGTTTCTTAATTAGCATTAGGGTCTTGCTAAAAGGTGAAAGCAAAGATTGTTGGAAAAAGAAGAAGGCACAAGAATCCGATCGTAAAATATATCCCTAGATAAAATTAATTATCTGTTGGTAATTAGGGAAGAACCTTGATAGGCATTTTTGCCTGCGATACTCTATGTACAAAAAGGTTCGCATAATTATACTTAAGAGAACCTTTTGAAGGGTTCTCTTGAGTATACTGAGATTTTGCATAATCTCAGCACTTAAAATAAAGTCGCTTATATTCTACTTTTTAATCTCTACAATGAAAAAGAGTTCAAAACCAATTATTCTTCACCTGTCTGATTTTCTTGACTGGCTTGATATTGAAAAAGGACTTTCGTCAAAGTCGCAAGAAAATTATGGAAGATTTATAAAAAGATTTTTCTTTTGGTTAAAAGTAAGTAAATTAGAAAAGTTAAAACCCCACCAATTAACTCCTGAACATATTTGGAAATATCGTGTTTTTCTTTCTCGCGAATATCACCCGAAAACAAAGAGTTTGCTTAAAAGAAGTACTCAAAACTACTATTTAATCGCCCTGAGAGCCCTTCTAAGCTATTTTTCGTCAAAAGACATAATATCACTACCCTCTGACAAGATAAAGCTTCCAAAAGACATTAAAAAGGAAAAAACAATAAGGTTTCTTAATTTAGAGCAAATTAAGAAGCTTTTATCGGTTCCTAATGTTAAAAAAGAAAACGGCTTAAGAGATAGAGCTATTTTGGAAATACTATATTCAACCGGCCTTAGGGTGGCCGAATTAACATCCCTTAATCGAGAACAAATTAAAATAAAACCGGGTACAAAAGAGATAGAAGTCGGAATTATAGGAAAAGGAAGCAGGCCGCGGACCGTTTATCTTTCTGAAAGAGCAATAAAGTGGCTTGATAAATATTTAAAATTAAGAGAAGATAAGGAAAAGGCTCTTTTTATTAATTATAGAAGTAAAAAAGACTCTTCGAGGAGATTAACTGCGCGGGCTATTGAAAAAATAATTAAAAAATACGCTATTTCCGTAGGATTGCCCATTACTACCACCCCCCATGTTATGCGTCATAGTTTTGCCACCGATTTATTAAATCAAGGAGTTGACTTAAGGGCGGTTCAGGAGTTCTTGGGTCATAAAAATATTACCGCTACTCAGATATATACCCATGTTACAAATAAAAGATTGCGGGAAATTCATCAAAAATATCATGGAGGCAAAGAATTAAAGTAGCAGCTTTTGTTCTTTTTACTCTTTCTGCCTAGGTTATTGTCGCATAATAGAATAAACCTAAGATGTAATATTTTTCGTATATGATAATTAGAGCTAAAATTTCAAGTTACAATAAAAATAAAAAATTAGGTTTAATTATAAATTTTAATTTTTAATGTGGAAAAAAATAAAAAAATAAATAAACCAAATAATCGTCTTTTGGAATTAATTATCGAAAAAGGCCTATTTGACTTACAATTCAGAAGAGATGTTCGCTATGAGCGACTTAATCACCCTACTTATTATAGGTGGAAAGCTCAGTTTATTATAGTTTTGAATAAAAGCGAAGAAAAAGATATTAAAGCCATTAAGAATGTTTTTGGCTGTGGACGGGTTTACCTCGAGAAAAATCAAATTAGATATGCGGTTCAAAACATAAATGATTTAAAATATACCATTATTCCATTTTTTGAAGGTAAAAAAATGAAGGAAAGGAAAAAAAATAAACTTATTTCATGGGCAAAAGCAATTGAAATTATCTATAATTATAAGCGAAAAAATTTATCTACTTGGCAAAAGAAAGATTTTAAGGATTTGCTTGATATTTATAAATTAATCCAGGAAAGTAAAAACCCTCATAGGCATAAATGGATATCAGGCGCAGAATTAATACTTAAAACTTTAAAATAAGTTAT
>CAYZZO010000068.1:0-2824 GCA_964483075.1 uncultured Candidatus Saccharibacteria bacterium
ACTATTAAGTCATTTAAAATTCATTTAAAATTTAAAATTTAAAATTCTTTATTCTTTTGATAAATTCAGTATCGTTTTAATAACCGTATCAGAATTCAAGGACATCGTCTCTATTCCTTCTTTCATTATAAATTCTGCGAAATCGGGGAAATCAGAGGGCGCTTGACCGCAAATACCTACGTATTTTTTCCGCTTGCGACATACTCTAATTACTTTTTTGACCTGTTCTTTTATGGCCTCGTTTTCCTCGTTTCCTATGCTAGCAATTTGACCATTATCTCTATCTAAACCAAGAGTTAGCTGAGTTAAATCATTAGAGCCAATACTCATGCCATCGAAAATATCCAAAAACTCATTAATTAAAATAACATTCGAGGGAATTTCACACATTACATAAGCTTCTAATCCATTTTGATGTTGCTTTAAGCCGTATTTTTCCATTAATTTCATAACTTTTTTTCCTTCTTCTATTGTTCTGCAGAAAGGAACCATTACGACTACATTTTTTAAACCAAATTTTTCTCTCACCTTTTTTATTGCCTTAACCTCCATAGAAAAAGCTGGTTCAAATTTCGGATTATAATACCGTGAAGCTCCCCGCCATCCTAACATCGGATTGTCTTCTTCTGGTTCAAATAATTCTCCGCCAATTAATTGCTTGTATTCGTTCGTCTTAAAATCGGAAAATCTAACAATCACTTTTTTAGGATAAAAAGAAGCAGCAATTATTCCAATTCCTTCAGCTAATTTGTCGACAAAATATTGTGATTTATCGTTATAGCCAACGGTCAATTCGTTAATTTTTCTAACAATTTTTTTAATTTCCGGATTATTATTTTTTTTAATTTTCTCAAATTTTTTCAAGGCCAAAGGATGTATTTTAATTTTTTCTGCTATAATAAATTCCTCTCTGGCTAAACCAACGCCGTCAACCGGTAAAAAAGAAGTTTTAAATGCAATTTCCGGAGCCCCTAAGTTAACCATAATTTTTGTTTTCAGCTTCGGAATTTTTTCAAGATTATATTTATTTACAACGAAAGGAAGTTTATTGTTATAAATCTCTCCTTGCAAACCACGAGAGCAATTAACGGTGATTGTCTCGCCATCTTTTAAAATTTTTGTCCCATTTCCTGTTCCGACTATGCAAGGAATATTCAATTCTCTGCTTATTATAGCAGCATGGCAACTTCGAGAACCTTCATCCGTAATAATAGCAGAAGCAATTTTCATCGCTGGAACCCAATCGGGGTCGGTCATCTTGGTCACTAAAATCTCTCCTTTTTTAAAATTTTTCAACCCTGAAGCATTTAAAATTTTCTTTACTTTCCCACTAGTAATTTTACTTCCCACGGCAATTCCCTCTAAAATTGGGTACTTGTTTTTGGGAACAGTTAAATGATATTCCTCATAATAATTTTTATTCCCTTGGCTGTGAACAGTTTCCGGCCTCGCCTGCACAATAAATAATTCTCCAGTAATTCCATCTTTCGCCCATTCCATGTCCATAGGGACCCACTTATTAGAAACCTTAGAATAGTGTTCTTCTATAGAACAGGCCCATTTAGAAAGAGTAAGAATTTCTTTATCGCTTAAACAAAATTTTTCTCTTTCTTTTTTGGAAACTTTTACTTTTTTGATGCCTCCTTTTTCATTATAAATAAATTTCTGCTCTTTGGTTCCTAATGTTTTTGATATTATCGACTCATAACCATTTTTAAGAGTTGGCTTAAAAACATAAAATTCGTCTGTTGTTACTTCCCCTTGAACAATCATTTCTCCTAAACCATAGCTTCCGTCAATTAGGACGACATCTTTGAATCCAGATTCTGTGTCTAAAGAGAACATTACCCCTGCTGCTCCGGCATCAGACCGTACCATCTTTTGAATACCAACAGATAAAGCTATGTCTAACTGGTCAAATTTATGCTGGGCTCTGTAAAAAATCGCTCTGTCGGTAAATAAAGAGGCAAAACAGCCCTTCATTGCTTGCATTAGGGCTTTATCTCCTCGCACGTTAAGATATGTCCAGTATTGGCCAGCAAAGCTTGCAGAAGGAGAGTCTTCGGCTGTGGCCGATGTCCGAACAGCGACATCAACAAATTTATTATTATATTTTTTAGAGAGTTTGTGATAATTTTCCAAAATTTCTCTTTCTAAATCTTCTGGAATTTTTGTTTTTAAAATCAAGCTTCTCACCTCCTTGCCTCTTTCTTGAAGGTCTTTTATGTTATTTACATTCAATTCTAAAAATATTTTTTTAACTTTATCCTTTAAGCCCGCTTTCTCAAAAAAATACCAAAAAGCCGTAGAAGTGGTTGCAAATCCGTTAGGAACATTAACTCCTGCTTTTGAAAGATGGGAAATCATTTCTCCTAAAGAAGCGTTCTTGCCTCCGACTAAGGAAACGTCTTTCATACCAATCTCTTCAAACCATAAAATATTTTTATTTGATTTTTCTACCATGATATTAGTTCGTAAGAAACAGAAACGTTGTTTATGTTAATCAACTTCAGGTGAAGCAAATAAAAACGTAAGCAACGCTCGGATTTCTTACGATTGAACCTACTGCGTAATAATCCTTTTATTATGCATTAGGATTATTTTTCTTGCTATTTCTAATTCTTCGTTTGGTTCTATCGCCAAAATCGACGTATTTTTTAATACTGGAATGTTGCTGGCCATTTTTCTAATCTTAGAAGAGCCAAAACCAATAGTCCCTGTAAAAACTAATAAATCACAACCGCCTAAAACGGCGAAATAAGCTCCTATATATTTTTGAATTTTATAAATAAATATATCCAGCGCTAATTTCGCTTTTCTGTTC
>CAYZZO010000069.1:0-2735 GCA_964483075.1 uncultured Candidatus Saccharibacteria bacterium
GCTTTTAGAAATAAAAGGAGATTCTTCTTTTAGGATAAATGCTTATAAAAAAGCGGCAAAAGTGTTAGAAAGTTTAGAAAAAGATGTAACTTTTCTTTATGAAAAAGGAGGATTGAAACTTTTGGAAAAAATTTCGGGAATCGGCAAAAGCACTTCTTTGAAAATAGAAGAATATCTCAAAAAGGGAAAAATTAAATATTATGAAGAATTAAAAGAAGAAACTGCTATCCGCAAAATAATTACTCATTTTTTTGAAACAAAAAATGTTTCCCTGGCTGAGTTAAAAAGAAGCGCCAAAAAAAGAAAAATAATTTATTCAAGGTTTACTAAACCGGCAAAGCAACTTTTAGAATTAGCCGGTTCAGTTGAAAAAGCGGAGAAAGCGATTGATAGGGTTGCTGAATGGGCAAAATCAAGAAATTTAGATTATGCCATAGAAACGGTTTTCAAAAAATGGCTGGAAATAGACAGGTTAAAACCAAAAGAAATTGTTAAAAAGCCATTTTACCAAAACAATCCAATGGTTTGGTCAGAATCTAAAAGAAAATGGTACGTAATTGACAAATTTGGCGAATGGCTGGAATTTGCCGGCAAAGAATCTGATATTAAATGGAGAATTATAAAGTAAACCAAAAAGCTTAAATGTTAAATATTGAACCGAAAATAATATTTTTTGGGACGCCAGAATTTGGATCTATTATTTTAGAAAAACTTGCTAAAAACTCTTACAAACCAACTTTGGTTGTTACTACTCCTGATAAGCCTGTAGGAAGAAAACAAATTTTTACCTCTTCGCCAGTAAAGCTTATTGCTAAAAAATACAACATTCCAGTAGAACAACCTAAAAATATTGAAAATTTAAAATTAATAACTAAAAGCTGGAAACCAGATTTAATAATTGTAGCTGCTTATAGTAAAATTTTTCCGGAAAAAATATTAAAAATACCGAAATACGGCTGTTTAAATGTCCATCCTTCTCTTTTACCAAAATACCGCGGTCCATCCCCTATTCAATCTACTATTTTAAATGGCGATAAAAAAACGGGGGTGACAATAATTCTGATGGATAAGAAAATAGATCATGGTCCGATAATTGCGAATCATGAATTAAAAATCAAGGAATACGAATATTCTTACGAAGAGTTAGAAAAAAAATTGGCTGATTTAGGGGGAGAACTATTACTGGAAACAATTCCTAAATGGATAAATAATAAAATCAATCCTCAACCGCAAGACGAAGAAAAAGTAAGCTATACAAAAATCATTAAAAAAGAGAACGGAAAAATTGACTGGCTAAAATCTGCTGACGAGATTGAAAGAAAAATCAAGGCATTTACTCCGTGGCCAGGCGCTTATACTTTCTTTAAAAGCAAAAACGGGAAAACAATAAATTTGAAAATTTTAGAAGCAGATATTGCTAAAAAAGAAATTCCAGAGAAATTATCCATTGAATGCGGTAAAAATTATTTAATAATTAAAAAACTTCAACCGGCAGGGAAAAAACCAATGTCGGGCAAAGATTTTAAACACGGATATGGCAACACTATCTTATTCTGAGCTAAAAAAAGGAGTTTTAATCATTTTTAATGACCAGCCCCATGAAATAATTGAAACCTCTTCAATGTTCAAAGGAAGAGGGCATTCTGTCTTACAGGCAAAATTAAAAAATTTAATTACCGGAAATATTGTCCAAAAGACTTTCCACCCTTCAGAAAATGCCGAAGAAGCCGAAATATCAAAAATTAATGCTGTTTTTCTCTACAGTCACAGGGATGAATTCTTTTTTTCTGAAAAAAACAATCCTAAAAATAGGTTTGAACTAAACAAAGAACAGGTCGGTTCGCTTGCTAATTTTTTAAAGCAGAACGAAACCATCGAAGGAATAATTTTTAACGGAAAAATCATCAACGTTGTATTGCCAATTAAGGTTCAACTAAAGGTTGAAGATGCGCCGCCGGGAATAAAAGGAGACAGGGCGCAAGGAGGAAATAAAATTGTCATTCTAGAAACAGGCGCGGAAATATCTGTTCCTTTGTTCATTGAAAAAGGTGACATAATCGAGGTCAATACGGAAAAAGGAGAATATGCTCGCCGAATAGAAAAAAGATAATAAAAATTATAAAGTCTTCAATTAATAAAAAAAACGGCAATAGCCGTTTTTTTATTAACCTTAATTTTTTGCCGCGTATTGGCAAATGCTTTTATAGTCACAAAACTTACAATGCCAGCCAGGCTTGGCTTTAAAGTCGCTATTTTTTATTTCCTCAATTTCTTTAATTATTTTTTCTTTCATTTTATTTTTCTCCTTAACTGTTCCTAAAAAAGATACTTTCCTGTTATCTTTTAAATAATAATAAATTAATTCTCTCGGTTCTATTTTCAATGCCTCTTCGGCGGCGATTTGATAAATTAGCAGTTGCTCTTTATCGTCTAACTTAATCTTTTCTTTACTCTCCCCTGTTTTATAGTCAATAATAGCTACTCCTTTTTCAATCTTATCAATACGGTCAATAACTCCAAAAAGCGTATTTTCCCCCACCTTTAAATTAAAAGGCATTTCTAAGGCAATTTTATTATTAATTCTTAAAACGCTTGGACGATTTTTTAACAAATCATTATAAAAATTTTTAATCATTTTTTTGCCCAATTTATAATATTCCTCTTTTTGTTTTCTGCTTTCATACCATTCCTCTTTCCAGTTTTTTTCATATATGCTGACTAAAAATTTAAAACTC
>CAYZZO010000070.1:0-2712 GCA_964483075.1 uncultured Candidatus Saccharibacteria bacterium
TCCCAATCTTTATCAACATTCAACCCGATTTCCAATTGTTTTTTTACCGAAAAGAATTCTTTTTTTCCGTCATCACTCATAGTTTTTGTTTTCTCACTTTTTTATATCTACTTTATATTAAATGTGCTAGGTCGAACCTTGAACATTTCTCACAAAGTATGCAAGGTCAAAAATGTGCAAGAATGTGCAAGGTCGAACCTTGCACATTTGAAACCTTGCACATTTGAAGATCGCACCTCCGACTACATTCTGAACAACCAAAGAGTGGTCGGAAAAGAATGGTTAGGGGTGCGACCTCCGACTACCAACCTCCGACTACTAATTAAAGCCCTATAAAATCTTTAATTTTTTTAACGGGGATAGAGAAAACTCTTCCCTGATTATCGATTGTATTAAGCCCCATCAGCTCTCCTTTAATGTTAAACAAAGGGCTTCCAATCAAATTTTTATTTTCTAAGATATTTGTCTGGATATATTTATCGTTAAAGAATTTAATAATTCCTTCGTTAACCGACATTGAAATTTTACTTTTCTGCCGAATAGCGCCAATTAAAAAAACCCTTTCCCCTAATCTCGTTTTATCGTAATCGGCAAAACTACAGGTTTTAAGGTCGGATTCTTCTATTTTTACCAAGGCCAAATTGTTTTTAAGGTCTCTTTTCAGAACTTGATATTTTGGCATTTTCCCGTTAACAAAAAAAGCAAACTTTCCCGTTCCCGAAGGGATAAGCTCTGCTAAGGTAACCATTAATCCGTCTGACGTAACGATTAAGCCTGAGCCAGATATGATTTTCCCGGAAGCAGTTTTTGTTTCCACGCCAACTATCATATTCTTAACTTTTTCAACTGCATCCTGAAGAGCAGTGTTCTCTTCGACCACAACCTCTTTTTTCTCAATTATTTTCTGGAGAGGCTGAGAAGATTGTTCTCCAGAAAGCTGATAGGAAGAAAAAAATGGCCTCTTTGTAATATATGGCCAAAAAATTTGCTCAGAAAAAATAGCTGCAGCCATTCCGATTATAAAAACAATAACAATTTTCCAAAAAGTTTTCATAGGCTTATTAAATTATTGTATCAAAACCTTTTCTTTCTTCTTGGTAATTTTCTGAGAACTGGCAGGGGTCCTAATTATAACTTTTCCATCTTCGCTATCAACTATTACTTCGTTCCCTTTTTTAACAAGGCCTGAAACAATTTTTAAGGCTAAAGGGTCTAAAACTTTGCGCTGAATTACTCTTTTTAGCGGCCTTGCCCCTAAATTAGGGTCAAATCCCTGCTCCGCTAAAATCTTTTTCGCTTTTTCTGATACTTTAATTCTAATCTCTTTTTCTTTCAGGCGATCAGCAACTTTTTTAAGTTCGAGATCAACAATCTTTTTAATTTCCTCTTTTCGGAGATAATTGAAGATTATAATTTCGTCAATTCTATTCAAAAATTCCGGACGAAAATTCTCTTTAAGAGAACTCATTACTTTTTCTTCTAAAGATTGTTTTTCCACATCCTCTTTTCTTCCTAAGAATCCAAGAGAACTCATTCTTGTAATATATTCAGAACCAATATTCGAAGTCATTATAAGGATGCAATTTTTAAAAGAAGTAAACCTTCCCTTGGCGTCTGTAAGGCGCCCATCTTCTAAAATTTGAAGCAAGATATTGAAAACGTCAGGGTGGGCTTTTTCTATTTCATCAAGCAAAACCACACTATATGGCCTTCGTCTAATCTTGTCAGTTAATTGCCCGCCTTCCTCGTAGCCAACATAGCCCGGAGGAGAACCTATTAATTTAGAAACTGTATGTTTTTCTATGTATTCTGACATATCTAATCGAACAAGAGCATTTTCATCATCAAATAAAAATTCGGCAAGAGCTTTTGCTGTCTCTGTTTTTCCAACACCAGTGGGACCTAAAAACATAAAAGATCCGAGAGGACGGTTTTCCTCGGAAATTCCGGATCTTGAACGCCGAACAGCGTTCGAAATGGCTCTGATTGCTTTTTCTTGACCAACCACTCTTTGAGAGAGAATTTTTTCCATTCTCTCCAATTTTTTTGCCTCCCCTTCAATTAGCCTCATTACAGGAATGCCTGTCCACTTGGAAACAACTTTCGCTATATCTTCCTCGTCAATTTCTTCTTTTAAGATTGGCGTTTCCTTTTGAATTCTAGCTAATTTTTTTTCCGCTTTTCTTATTTCTTTTAAGAGGTCTGGAATTTTTCCATATTTAATTTCCGCCACTTTTTGCAAATCTGCTTCTCTTTGGGCTAATTCTGATTTAAAAGCAAGAACATCCATCTCTTTTTTAAGGTTTCTAATTTTTTGAATCAAATCTTTTTCCGCTTTCCATCTTAATTCAAAACCGCGAGCCTTTTCTTTTAAATCGGCCAAAGTGCGATTAATTGCCGTAATTCTTTTCTTTTGGTCTTTCTCTTTTTTAATGGCTTCTTTTTCAATTTCTAATCGTTGAATTTCTTGCCTTAATTCATCAAGTTGGTCTGGCTCCGATTCTATTTCCAATCTGAGAGCCGACATTGCTTCATCCATTAAATCAACTGCCTTATCTGGTAAAAATCGTCCGGTGATATAACGGGCAGAAAGCTTTACAGCAGCAACTATAGCGACATCTTTTATTCTAAGGCCGTGATGAAGTTCGTATTTTTCCTTAATCCCTCTTAAAATAGCAATCGTATCTTTAATCGATGGTTCTTGAACATAAA
>CAYZZO010000071.1:0-2657 GCA_964483075.1 uncultured Candidatus Saccharibacteria bacterium
GTTCTCTCCCTTTTTCTCACCTTCTTAATTTTTCTATTATTATACTACTTTATTAGATTATTGCCAAGAAGTTTCTTTATAATTTTAGAGATTTTTTCCGGATTTGCTTTCCCTTTGCTTTCCCGCATTATCTGGCCTATTAAGAATTGAAAAGAAGCTTCTTTTCCTTTCTTATAATCAGAAACCGCTTTTTCGTTTTCGGAAATAACCTTTTCTATAATTTTCTCAATTTCTGATTCGTCGGTTATTTGAACTAATCCTCTTTCTTCAATAATTTGAGAAGGGTCGGCTCCATTTTTAAACATTTCCTCTAAAAGAGTTTTCGCGATTTTGCTTGATATTCTGCCTTTATAAATTAAAGTAATAAATTCGGCAAAATTTTCCGGCGTAATAAGAAAACCGTCATCTTTTACTGACATTCCTCTAAGCAATCCTTGCAAATCGCTCGTGATATAATTTGTTGCCAATTTTATTAATTTTAAAAATTCATCGCCTCTGACCACTTCTTTTATCTCGCTTTCTTTTATCCACTCTCTTGACTCTGAAGCCACTTTTTCGAAATAATCTCCAAGTTCTTTATTGAGGACAAAAAAATCAGCTTCTTTCTCGTTTAGCCGGTATTCCTTAATCATCCTCTCTTTCCTTTCCTGGGGCAATTCTGGAATTTCCGCTTTAATCTCATTAATAAAATCTTTCGGCAATTTAAGAGTCGGCAAATCAGGATCGGGAAAATATCTATAATCATTTGCCTCTTCTTTTATGCGTTGGCTTATTGTTATTCCTTTTATCTTGTCCCAACCTCTGGTTTCCTGGATAACCTTATCTCCTTTTTCTAAAATCTTTTTTTGTCTTTTAGTCTCATAATCAACCGCTCCCTCAACGGCCCGAAAAGAGTTAAGGTTTTTAATTTCTACTTTAGTTCCTAACTTCTCATCTTTGCTTAAACTAATATTTACTTCTACCCTAAACTGTCCCTTTTCCATATCGGCGTAAGAAACCCCTAAATATCTTAAAATTGATTGGAATCCTTCGGCAAATTTTCTTGCTTCTTTGCCAGAATTTAAATCTGGCTCAGTAACTAATTCCATTAAAGGAATACCTGCCCGATTAAAATCAATTAAGGAATAGTCTATATTTTTATTATTATCGCCAGTATCTCTTCCGGGATGAATCAATCTTCCCGTATCTTCCTCGAGATGAATTCTTGTTATTCTTATTTTTTTATCTTCCTTCCCAGTATTAATGTTCAGAAAACCTTCGCTGCAAAGAGGCATATCGTATTGCGATATTTGATATCCTTTTGGCAAGTCAGGATAAAAATAATTTTTCCTGTCGAATTTAGAAATATCAGCAATTTTACATTTTAGAGCTAAACCTGTTTTAATTACTTTTTTAACCGCTTCCTTGTTAACAACCGGCAAGGTTCCCGGATGAGCGAGGCAAACCGGGCAAATATTAACATTGGGCCTCTTTTCATCAGGATCATTCCTACAACTGCAAAACATTTTGCTCTTCGTATTTAATTCGCTATGGATTTCTAACCCAATGGTTGGTTTAAACATAATGACTTATTAGTTATAACTTATAGTTAATGACATTTAAATTATAATAATATATTATTCTAACAAAAAAAGCCCTTTATTACAACGATTGCCACAACAGTTAAATTATCGCATAATAAGGAGCTTCAAGGCTAACGATTCAAAGAAGCGCTTTTTCCGTCTTCTGAAAATTGAAAATCATCGAAGACGATCGGGACTCTTTTTTGAACATCTTTCAGAAGGCTGACCATCGACTGCCGAATTTCCCAGTGAGCGGCCGGAGAACAACGCAATTCAAAAATATGGCGCCACTCCCTAAAATTAGCAGTAATGACAACTTGAGCTTTTATCCCTATCGGCAAAACTTGCCTTGCATCTTGTGCAGCCCAACCTGATTCTCTCAAACCTCGATACATTTGTTCATTTAAATTCATCCAGTCCTGAAAAGAAACTTCAATTTCCCGTCCACTCGGAAGAGTTAATTTAACCAGCTTCTCGCCATCGTCTTTGTCTGGCGGAATAACCACTTCGAAGTCGCTTTCATCAACATATCTTGTTGATTCTTGGGTATAAGCGGCCAACCTGTGGCGAACAAGCTCATGAGTAAGTCCACGGGAAACATCGTCAAATTCAACGGTCATAGCCGAATGTTCAATTACTGACTCGTGTCCTCTTTTTCTGAGCATTTCCACAAATTTTTCCGCTGATTCATCAGTAATTTTATCTCTGCTTTGATAAGAAGTCCGACCAGCAAGTTCAATCAACTGAAGAGGGGTTTCGCCTTCTGTACCGGACATAATAGACAAAATCTTATGACTACTTGCGTTTTTTAAAATTTTTGCCATATTCAAATTAGTAACTTACTCTTAATTTCCTCAAAAACTCTTTCGATTGAGTTTTCCCTGTCAATAATATAAATGCCCTTGAAACGCCTAGCTAATATCTCGTGAATGTTCCATTTTTACGGAGTAAAACAGGTTTACGACTGATTGAAATAAACTATTTTTTATCAGGAAAAAGGTGCGAGATAAAATTTTTTTTAGGCATTTTTGTTTTGGTCTTTACCGTATTGGAATTTATCGTCTAAAACGTCGCCTTTTCTCCATTCTTCAACCC
>CAYZZO010000072.1:0-2651 GCA_964483075.1 uncultured Candidatus Saccharibacteria bacterium
TTCTAAGGGCACGGACAGTTCTTTTAGCCGTCACAACTTTTGATTCTTTATTGTTCGCTTTTGCTTGTCGTTCTCTAAGACATTCCGTCTGGAGGAAAGATATTTTTTCTAATCATTATCTTAATTATTCTATTCTTTTTGGTATTGTCTTATTACTTCTAGTCGTCTATATCCCTTTTCTTCAAAGAATTTTTCAGGTTACATCTTTAAACTTTTTTGATTGGGCAATTGTTTTACTGACTGATTTAGCAGAACTTTATTTAATTGCGAGAGAGAAGGATAAAATTTTCCATGTAACCTAATTTATGTTTCAGAAGGTATCTACATGTAATAGATTCAGGATTCGGGATTTACGGAGTATTAACAACGGTAATATAATATAAACTATGGGCAAAAAAGCCTTGATTATATCTGTAAATATGGGATATGGCCACCAAAGAACAGCCTATTCTTTAAAGAATTTTGCTTTTAAAGGAAAGATTATTTTAGCTAACGATTACAAAGGAATTCCCTTAAAGGATAGAGAAATCTGGGAAGTGTCCAGAGAATCTTATGAATTTGTTTCAAGGTTTAAAAGAGTTCCTCTAATTGGTAATGCTGCGTTCCTAATTTTCGATGCCTTTCAGAGAATTCTCAGTTTCTATCCTAGGAGGGATCTGTCGAAGCCAACTTTTGTTTTAAAGCGAATTTATTCTTTAATTAGAAGAGGTTGGGGCGCAGATTTGATTAGGAGAGTGAGCCACGAGGGATTAGTTGGGAAAATGGCTTTACCCTTAATAAGTACTTTTTTTACACCGGCCTTTATGGCTGAGTTTTTTAATTATCCAGGTGAAATTTTTTGTGTTGTTTGCGACACTGATATTTCTAGAACTTGGGCTCCTTTGAAACCTAGGAAGAGTAGAATAAAATATTTTGCTCCCACTCATAGAGTTGTTGAGAGACTAATCTCTTACGGAATCAAGAAAGAGAATATTTTTTTGACAGGCTACCCTTTACCCTTAGAGAACGCGGATGAGGAGAACTTAGAGATGTTGAAAGAAAATTTGAAGAATAGAATTGTAAATTTAGATCCCCGGAAAAGCTATTTTAAAGAATATAAATTTTTAATTGAGAAAAAATTAGGGAAGCTTCCTCATAGATATAATCATCCCTTAACGATAATGTTTTCTGTTGGAGGAGCCGGTGCTCAAAAAGAAATAGGGGTGAAGATTTTAAAAAGTTTATTATCAGAAATTAGGGAAGAAAAAATTAGGGTGATTTTATCAGTTGGTATTAGAGAAAAAGTTGAAAAATATTTTTTAAGGAATATTAAGGAATTGGATTTGGGGAATAAGCTTTCCAAGAGTATCGAAATAATTTTTGAAAAAAATATAGAAGATTATTTTAGGGAATTTAATAAAGCTTTAATGGAAGCCGATGTTTTATGGACAAAGCCAAGTGAACTTTCTTTTTATTCTGCTTTAGGTTTGCCGATTATTATTGCTCCCCCTGTTGGCTCCCAAGAGAGATTTAATAGAGACTGGCTTTTGAAATCAGGATTTGGCTTGACTCAAAAGAATCCGATTTACACAAAACAGTGGCTTTCTGATTGGTTAGATAGAGGTTATTTAGCCGAGGCAGCCATGGAAGGCTTTATCGAGGGAGAGAGGTTGGGAACTTCTAATATTAAACGCATAATTTCAAAATGTCCTGGTTAATAATTGCTATTTCCTCCTATTTTTTATTGGCTATTTGCGCTCTTATTGATAAATATCTTTTATCGGGTTCGGTATTTATTCCCGATGTTTATACTTTTTATCTTGGGATTTTAGAAGGTTTAGTTATAATTCTTATTCCATTTGTAGGATTCTCCGTTCCTGGGTTATTTCAGTTTTTTTTGGCTTTCCTCTCTGGCGCTTCTTTTGTTTACGCTATTTTCTGGTATACTAGAGCTCTCCATCTCTTCGAAGCATCGAGGGTAGTACCAGCTATTGGCGGTTTAGTTCCTTTCTTCACTTTTGGTATAACTTATCTTTTCTCACTAGGTAAAGAATCCCTCAATTTTTTAGGCATAATTGCCTTTTTATTGTTGGTTGCTGGAAGTGTCATAATTACTCTTAGAAAAGAGAAGCTTATTACACTGAAGAGCTTTGAGCTCTCTGCTATTTCTGCCTTCTTCTTTTCTTTTTCTTTTGTCTTGGCTAAATATGTTTATATGTCCCAACCTTTTTGGTCAGGATATATCTTAATAAAAATTGGGGGATTTCTGACAGCTCTTTCTTTTCTTTCTATAAAAAAAATGAGAGAGGAAATTTTTAAGAGGAGAAAAGTTTTCCAGAAGAAAGTTACCGGGATTTTTATTTCAAATCAGGCCATAGGAGCGGGAGCCAATATTTTAGAGAATTGGGCAATTGCTTTAGCCCCTTTAGCTTATTTATCTATCATTAGCGCACTTCAGGGAACCCAATATGTTTTTTTACTAATTTTTGCTGTTCTCCTTTCTCTAAAATTTCCGAAGGTTTTGAGGGAGGAGGTTTCGGGAAGGATTATTTTTCAAAAAATTATTGCTATTTTACTAATTGGGGCGGGGTTATTTGTTTTAACTTTGAAATAAATATAGAAGGATCTTATTTTGTGATATAATTAAAAAATGAAGAAAATTTTAATGTATA
>CAYZZO010000073.1:0-2576 GCA_964483075.1 uncultured Candidatus Saccharibacteria bacterium
TAGAGCCATGTAAAACACTCATTAAAGTTTATTATTTTACTTTAAAAATTAAAAAAAATCAACATTTGTGAGACAATCTAACAATGGAAAAAACAAATAATAAAATAATTTTAGCAATTGAAACGTCTTGCGATGATACTTGCGTTGCTGTAATTAAAATAACAGGAAAAAAACAACCAAAATTTAAAATTTTAGCAAATATTGTTTCTTCGCAAGTAAAGCTCCATGCAAAATACGGCGGAGTTTACCCTACTTTAGCCAGAAGAGAACACCAACGCAATCTTATCCCTGTTTTGAAGAAAGCGCTGAAAAAAGCAGGGATACTTGAAAAATCCAAAATTCAAATGACAAATGTCAAACAAAACCCAAATGACAAATGTCAAATGTTAGGGAAAATTTTAGAAAGAGAACCAGAGTTATTAAAGGATTTGACAAAATTTTTAAAAAAATACGAAAAGCCGAAAGTTGACGCTATCGCTATAACGGTTGGACCAGGGTTAGATCCTTGTTTATGGGTAGGAGTAAATTTTGCTAAAGTTTTATCATTTTACTGGAATTTACCAATAATACCAGTGAACCATATCGAAGGACATATTTTAGCGAATTTGATTCTGCCAATTCGCCAAACTCAAAAATCTCTAAATTACCAAACTACAAATCAATTCGGCGACCAAGTATCTATCCCGATAAAACGGAATGGCTTAGCGAGTTTTCAAAAAATATTTCCTGCTATTTGCTTAGTAGTTTCCGGAGGTCATACCCAATTAATCTTAATGAAAAGTATCGGAAGATATAAAATCATTGGTGAAACAAGAGACGATGCGGCTGGCGAATGTTTTGATAAAGTCGCTAGAATTTTAGGACTTGGATATCCTGGGGGACCAGCAATTGCGGCTATGGCCGCAAGATTAAATCTTCAATCTTTAATCTTCAATCTTCATTTGCCAAGGCCTATGATTTACCAAAAAAATTACGACTTTAGCTTCTCTGGATTGAAAACAGCTGTTCTTTACGATTTTAAAAAAAGGCCTGAAAAAACGAAGAAATCTAAACAATACGTCAAAGAAATGGCAAAAGAAATTCAGCAAGCCATTGTAGATGTTCTGGTTAAAAAAACAATTAGAGCAGCTAAAGATTATAAGGTAAAATCTATAATCATCGGCGGAGGGGTAAGCTCTAACAAGGAGTTGCGTAAACAATTCAAGAAAATAATTAAAAAAGAAAAACTAAGTTTCGAATTCTACGCTCCGAATTTTAAGCTTTCCTCTGATAACGCGGCAATGATAGGAGTAGCCGGATATTTTAATCAGCTTAAAAGAAAAACTAAAAACTGGCAACAAATAAAAGCTAAATCGAACTTAAGGATAGGAGAAAATAAATCCTAATATGTGATAATTTTTCGCGACGAAAAGGAGAAATTTTGAGCGAAAATTAGGTAGGGAACGGAATAATAGAAAAAATTATTACGTATTAGGTTAAATGTGTTAAAATAAAAAAAATGGATTATCTTATTTATATTATTTTTGGTTTATCGCCGAGTATAATCTGGCTTTTATTTTATCTGCGGAAAGATGCTCATCCTGAACCAAAAAGAATGGTTTTAAAAATTTTTTTCTATGGAATGCTTATCGCTTTCGTAGCGGCAGCTATAGAAAAAATAATTGAACCTTTGCTCAATTGGCTTAACAGCAATGTTTTCTCGTTTCCTTCTCTCTATTACTTTTTATATTTTTTTATCGGAGTAGCTTTTGTGGAAGAATTTTTGAAATTTTTTGTTGTTGAAGAAAGTATCCTTAAAAACCCGGAATTCGACGAACCGACAGATATTATGATATATATGATCACCGCCGCTTTAGGGTTTGCGGCATTAGAGAATATTTTTGTTTTAATTCCCGTCAAGCATGAAACGTTAACTATTTTAGGAGCGGCATCTATAAGCTCTTTTCGTTTTATCGGAGCAACTTTTCTACACGCTCTTTGCTCTGGAACCGTTGGTTTCTTCTCGGCCCTTTCTATACTTAAGACAAGAAAAAGATATGAGTTAATTTTACTCGGATTAACAATTGCTACCATCTTGCATGGACTTTATAATTTTTCTATAATGAATTTAGAGAAAAATTTTTATTTTATTTATGTCTTAGCGGCTATTCTAATAGGGCTCGCTTTGTTCGTTTCTTTCGGCTTCAGGAAGCTTAAAAAAATATCAAGTACCTGCGAAGAGGGAAAAGAAGAAAAATAAGAAGTTAAAAAATCAATAAAAATTAAAAACTTTTTTATGTCTTCATTCTTCGAAAAATTAAAAAAGGGCATGGGCGTTGAAGACGTGTCAAATATAGAAGAAAACTCCGAACAAAAAAGAGATGATTCTTTATTCAACCCGTCGGAAAATATTGAAAAAAAGAAAGAAGAAGAGTCCCCAAAAGAGGAAACGCTTAGCTTGAAAACAAAATCCGTTAATCCTGCTGAAAAGAAAAGAAAAAATGGGAAAGAAAAAATGGGAAAAGAAAAAGAAACCAAGTCCGAAGAAGTTAAGCAGGTTAAACAAAAAAAAAGAAAAAAAATCAAAAAAGAGAAAA
>CAYZZO010000074.1:0-2570 GCA_964483075.1 uncultured Candidatus Saccharibacteria bacterium
CTCCCGTTAGCACCAACGAACTAAAAACCAAGGCCGGCTTCCCTTTCCACAGCGTAATTGGTTTTTTCTGAGCAACAAAGTTTTGCTCTTTCCCTAGAATTTTCTGATATGTCGAAAGAACCCATTTTTCTCTGGGTTTAATTTGGCGAAGCTGTTTAATTTTGTGCAAAACACTATAATTCAACATATCTCTATTATTTATGACGCCAAAAAGGCTATTTTGTTACAAACAAAACAGCCCTCTAATTATTTAGAAACTAAGCCTTCAAAATACTTTTGAGTTCTTTTAACGCGCGATGAATCATTACTCTGACTGTCCCGGCAGGCTTTTCCGTGATTTTGGCAATGTCTCTAATAGAATATTCGTCTAAATATCGCCAAATTATCACATTTTGATAATCTTCTTTAAGACTATTGATAGCTTTCTTAATTTCTTGAAGGTCTGAGCTGAGAGTAATTTTTTCTCTAATGCCCGGGCTTTTATCTTCAATCTCCCTAGAATCATCAATCTGAACGGTTTTTATCTTATTCTTCTTTTGGTAATAACTAGCTAATTCGTTTCTGGCAATTTGATATAAATAGGCAGGAGGATTTTTGATAACTGTTTTTTGTTCAGAATCCGAGTATTGATGTCTAAACTTGTCCCAGCCACGGACAAAAACTATTGAGGTTATGTCCTCAGCCATTTCTTGGGAACTGACTTTCAAAAAAATAAAGCGATATATTTTTGCTACGTATTTATTGTAAAGCCGGCTATATTCTTTTTTGGGGTTAACCATATGTTATTTCTTCTTGGGTGTTCTAGTACTTAACGTAATTATGGTGTCCGGGTTTTGTTTAAATAATGTCCTAGCTCTATTGAAAAGATTATAGCTAGGACAACGATATATTTTTATTTGTCCTAGTTATGTCCTACCTGTCCTACCTATGTCCGGGCAAGCTTATAATAAGTTGAATTGTTATCCCCTATTCTTTGGACAAAACCCCTTTCCAAAAGATACTCAAAATCCCTTCTGAGAGTTCTTTTGCTAAGTTTCGGAAATGTCTTCTGAAATTCCCAAACTTGGGCTTTATCTTTATTTTGGAGAGTTTCTAAAATTACTTTACATCGTTTTTCCCGCGGACCATCTTGGGAAAATTCTGAGACAAGCGGTTGTTGTTTTTTTAATTTAGTGGGTTTTTGGGTTTTAACACCGATTCTCAACGAATTTAGGAAATCTACTCTATGCCTTGCTAATTCTTGCTTAATTTTATTATATTCATCTTCTAAAACAGAAAAATTCCGCTTATCAACCCAATTCTGATTTCTTCCCAATTCAAAATAACTTTCTAAAATTTCAATGTTTTCAATCATTTTCTCTACAATCTGTTTTTTACGTCTTTGGTCTAAGATTACAGGATTATCTTGCAGAACTAGGACAGCCTCGGTTAAAATATCATCTGCCTTCGTTCTCAAAGAAAACTTCAGGGGCTCTTCCTTAGGAAACAAGTCTGTCACTCGGTAAAGCGCCAGAGTAAGCTTTATAAAATAATCTTTGTCCATCCTTAAGGTTTTTTATCAAACAATTAATTAAAAGAATAATAACATAGCGAAAAAATTTTTTCAACATATCTGCACCTATTCTTAAACCTTAAATCAATTTTGCACGCCGCCGGGGAGCGTGCAGTCGTGTGTCTGCACGCCGCCGGGGAGCGTGCAGTCCGGCGGCGAGCACGCAAACTAAGTAAATGTAAATGCACGCCGCCGGGGAGCGTGCAGTCCGGCGGCGAGCACGCAAACTAAAAATAACAAAGACAAAGACAAAGACAAAATAAAATGATAAGATAAGATAAGAATATGCCCAAAAGAACCCTAAAATCCACCAATGGTGAGTTCTATCATATTGTTAAAAGAGGTGTAGAGCCGAAAATTTTTTTAGACCAACAAGATTTTCTTCGACTTACTAATAGTTTATTGGTTTTTAATGACAAAAACCCTACTCCCTGGAATACTCGTTCTTTCTGGTATAGAAAATCTCCTGATTTCTTGAGTAAAATAAATTACATTCCTAAAAAACCACTAGTGGAAATTCACGCTTTCACGCTAATGCCAAATCATTTCCACGTGCTGGTCCGTCAGATAACTAAAGACGGAGTTCCGATTTTAATGCAAAAACTTGGGGGTTACTCCCAGTATTTTAACCAAAAGTACGGAAGAGAGGGAACGCTCTTCCAAGGTCCTTATAAGATAATTCACATAGAAACGGAGAAACAACTTAAAAACACTTTCGTTTACATTCACACCAACCAAGTGGCTTTGGTTGAATCGGGTTGGAAGCAATGGAAAGTTAAAAATTTTCAAAATACAATTAAATTTTTAGAAGAAAGATATCGTTGGTCAAGTTTGTGGGATTATCTCGGGAAAGAAAATTTTCCTCAATTAACCTCGCGGAAATTATTTCTAGAACTTTTGGGAGGACCAAAAGGGGTACGTAGAGAAATCTGTTCCTGGTTGGAATTCAAAAATGAAATATTCAAATATGACAGACAAAAGTTGAAAGATATCATTCTTGAGTAAAAGTATATTAACA